>DASRAF010000300.1:0-17988 GCA_035638295.1 Pseudolabrys sp. | reverse complement strand
AATCCCATAAGGCGAGGCACGAACCGAAGTTCTTGTTGAAATGCTTCGGATTAGAGGAGTGATGCACCTGATGGTGCGCCGGGCTTACGAAAATGCGGCCGAGCACGCCGCGGAATGAAATCCACATGTGCGAATGCTGCAGATGGACGTAGACATGAATGAACAGCACCAGAATGATATTGGTGTCGGACAACGCGTACTGGTACGCAGTTTCGCCAAACATGTAATTGCCGAAGCCGTTGGCGACTGCCGCCGAGAAAGCAAGAATATTTGTAAAGATCCAGGTGTAGACCGGATGCACCCGAAAGTTCGTGAGCGGTGTCAGCACTTCCGCGTTGTGATGCACCTTGTGGAATTCCCACAGGAACGGGACCTTGTGGCTGAGCCAGTGATTGAACCAGTAGCCGAGCTCGTAGGCGAGATGCCGTGGAGATGAACTGTAGGACAGCACGGAGTCGTTTCTCTCCAGCCATTCCGGGGCCGGCCGTAGGCCGGAGCCCGGAATCCAGAACGACGCGCGGAGTCCATGCCTGGATTCCGGGTTCGCTTGCTCCGCTCGCGCCCCGGAATGACGCGGTACCGGGCACGCAAAGAAACGTCACTTGCGCAGGTCGGCGTATTCCGGATGCCTGTCGATATAGGCCTTGGCGAAGGGGCACAGCGGGTTGACCTTCAGCCGCTCGCGACGGGCCGTATCGAGCACGCCGCGGATCAGCGCCGAGCCGATGCCGCGCCCCTCGAGCTCTTTGGGAACCTCGGTGTGGAGCATGGTCAGCACCCCGTCGTCGCGCTTGTAGTTGGCGAAGGCAATATGGCCATCGGCTTCGAGTTCGAAGCGCTGACGCTCGGTATTGTCGTGAACGGTATTGGTCACGTCATGGTCTCAGCACATTCGTGATGTAATACGTTGGCTCCCGCCGCCAATATTGCAAGGTGCCTCATGCCCGATCTCACGCTCTATCACGCTTCGCCCTCGCGTTCCTCGGTTGCGCTCTGGATGCTCGAAGAAGTCGGCCAGCCTTACGACATCAAGTTGCTGCGGCTGAGCGCGGGCGACAACATGAAGCCGGATTATCTCGCCATCAATCCGATGGGCAAGGTTCCTGCGCTCAAGCACCGCGACACTGTGATCACCGAGCTCGCGGCAATCTGCACTTATCTCGCCGATGAAATTCCCGAGAAGAAACTCAATGTGCCGGTCGGCACGCCGAAGCGTGGCGTCTATCTGAAGTGGCTGTTCTTCGGTCCGGGCTGCCTCGAACCCGCAGTGATCGATCGCGCCGCCCCGCGCAAGGAAGAAGCACGACGCGCGATGCTCGGTTACGGCGATTTCGACACCACGATGAACGTGCTCGCGAAAGCGATCGAGAAGGGCCCCTGGCTGATGGGCGATCAGTTCACCGCGGCCGACGTGCTGATCGGCTCCAATATCCGATGGGGCATGATTTTCAAGATGATTCCAGAGCGGAAGGAATTCACCGACTACGTCGCGCGCATCGTGGCGCGTCCGGCGGCGCAACGCGCCGAGGCGAAGGACAAGGAGCTCGGCGCGCAGGCCGCCTGATTTCAGGATTGCGCTTGCGCGCGATGATAGCGGGCGAGCGAGGTGATCAGTCCCCAGACGATCTGGATCAAGGCCGGCCAGAGCGTGAAGAACGTGAGCAGGCCGGGTCCGATCGCATTGAGATCGGGGTCGCTGAGAAGCCCGAGTGAGGCCGCGAGTATGGTCGCGGGCAGGGGGCCCGTGCGGAGAAATTGGCGCGCGTCGATAAAGATGGCGTGCAGGGCTTGGGTCGATTCGGAGGGCTATCGCCGCTGGCTTGCCGACGAGAAGACACGAAGCGGCAATAGCCAAGGAAAAATAGGCCACGCCAAACCGCGGCAAAGAATACCAGCCGGGACCTCATTTTCCGCGTTGCGCAACTGGCATCTTTTTGGCTATATCCGCGCGCTTTCCGGTCGGGGTGAAGCGCCCTTAAAGCGGCCATCCTCGACGCTCCTGGTGCCGGCGGGAGCGTTCGTCCCGCCAGTACAATCTAAACGGGGAAAAAATGGCCACCATGAATACTTTGTGGTTGATCGTCGGCTGCGGGGTGCTCGCGATCCTCTACGGCATCTGGGCGACTCAATCGGTGCTGAGCGCCGATTCCGGCAGCAAGCGGATGCAGGAAATTTCCGAGGCCGTGCGCGAGGGCGCGCAGGCCTATCTCAAACGGCAATACGCCACCATAGCGATCGTCGGCGTGGTGGTTTTCGCGATCATCGGGTTCACGCTCGGCTGGCTGGTCGCAATTGGCTTCGCTGTCGGCGCGATCCTGTCGGGTGCGACCGGCTTCATCGGCATGAATGTTTCGGTGCGCGCCAACGTGCGCGTCGCGCAGGCCGCGACCAAATCGCTTGCCGGCGGCCTCGAGCTCGCGTTCAAATCGGGTGCGATCACCGGCATGCTGGTCGCCGGTCTCGCACTGCTCGGGGTGACGCTCTATTTCGGCTTCCTCACCGGCACGATGCACAAGGCGCCCAATGATCGCACGGTGATCGATGCGATCGTTGCACTCGGCTTCGGCGCGTCGCTGATCTCGATCTTCGCCCGTCTCGGCGGCGGCATCTTCACCAAGGGCGCCGACGTCGGCGGTGACCTGGTCGGCAAAGTGGAGGCCGGGATTCCGGAAGACGATCCGCGCAATCCGGCCACGATCGCCGACAACGTTGGTGATAATGTCGGCGACTGCGCCGGCATGGCCGCCGACCTGTTCGAAACCTATGCGGTCACCATCGTCGCCACGATGGTGCTGGCCTCGATCTTCTTCGCCAGCACGCCGCAGCTGATGACCATGATGATCTATCCGCTCGCCATCGGCGGCGCCTGCATCGTCACCTCGATCATCGGTACGTTCTTCGTGCGGCTGGGCAAGAAAGAGTCGATCATGGGGGCGCTCTACAAGGGCTTTATTGCCTCTGCAGTGCTCTCGCTGATCGCTATCTGGTTCGTGACCGATCATCTGGTCGGCATGGGCCCGATTACCGGCGTCTCCTTCACCGGCAAGGCGCTCTACATTTGCGCGATCGTCGGCCTCGTCGTCACCGGGCTGATCATCTGGATCACGGAGTACTACACCGGAACCAATTTCCGCCCGGTGAAGTCGATTGCCGCTGCATCGGTTACCGGCCACGGAACCAACATCATTCAGGGCCTTGCCGTGTCGCTGGAAGCAACGGCGCTCCCGGCCCTGGTGATCATTGCCGGCATTCTGGTCGCCTACGCGCAAGCGGGGCTTTTCGGCATCGCAATCGCGGTCACATCGATGCTGGCGCTTGCCGGCATGGTGGTCGCGCTCGATGCCTTCGGCCCAGTCACGGACAATGCCGGCGGCATTGCCGAAATGGCGGGCCTGCCGAAGGGCGTACGCAAGTCTACCGACGCGCTCGATGCGGTCGGCAACACCACCAAGGCCATCACCAAAGGTTATGCGATCGGTTCGGCCGGCCTCGGCGCGCTGGTGTTGTTCGCAGCCTATAACCAGGACCTGCGGTTCTTCATCAGTACCGCGGGACAGCATCCGTACTTCCAGGGCATTCAGCTCGATTTCTCGCTGAACAGCCCGTACGTGGTGGTCGGTCTCCTGTTCGGCGGATTGCTGCCTTATCTGTTCGGCGCAATGGGTATGACCGCGGTCGGCCGCGCGGCCGGCGCGATCGTCGAGGAAGTGCGTCGGCAATTCCGCACCAAGCCCGGCATCATGAAGGGCAAGGACAAGCCGGACTACGGCCGCGCCGTGGACATGCTCACCAAGGCCGCGATCAAGGAGATGATCGTTCCGTCGCTGCTTCCGGTGCTCTCGCCGGTCGTCTGCTACCTTGCGATCTACTTCATCGCAGGCGGCGGAGCGGCCGGCAAATCGGCGGCGTTCTCGGCCGTCGGCGCAATGTTGCTCGGTGTCATCGTCACCGGTCTGTTCGTCGCCATCTCGATGACCTCGGGCGGTGGCGCATGGGACAACGCCAAGAAATACATTGAGGACGGGCACTACGGCGGAAAAGGCTCGGATGCGCACAAGGCTGCGGTCACCGGTGATACTGTCGGCGATCCCTACAAGGACACTGCGGGACCGGCTGTGAACCCGATGATCAAGATCACGAACATCGTGGCGCTCTTGTTGCTTGCTGTTCTCGCTCACTAGTCGCGCGTACAAATTGAAAAGGGCCCGCATTTCTGCGGGCCCTTTTCTCATGGTGTGTTTCTTGGCGCGTGCCTAGAGATGGAAGCCGATGTTCTTGAAGATGTTGCGCAGGTAGCTCAATTCCTGACCGCCGGTCGGCGTGGTCTGCGAATAGAAATCGAAGACCTTGCCGTCCTTGACCCCATAATTGGCGAGCCGGCTCACGCGCCGCTCTTTGTCGAAGTACACCGCGATGACACGCTGGTCGACGACTTCGTGAGGCATGAACGCGACCGAACGCGAGGCCTTCTGCGAGATGTAATAGAAAGCTTCACCGTTGACCGTTGCGACGGTCGACGGCGTGCCGAGCACGATCAGGACCTGTTCCTGGGTTGCCCCGACGGGAACCTGCTCCAGCGCACCCTCAGGCAGGACGTAGCCGCGCTGCAGAGTTTCCGCTCCTGTACAGGCGCCGAGCGCCAATGCGCCGGCAAGCACCAGCGACAAAGTCACGCCACGATAGCGCACAGTCTTCGAACCCATACGCGACAGATCCATTTCGGTCTTGCATCGAGTGAGGCGTTGACGTAACCGCGGCAAAGCGCATCCAGCCCGAATGACCCGATGATGTTCCCCATGTTTCGCCGCAGGTCGCGGCAAGACACCATTTCCACCCTGTATGGCACGATCGTGGCGCAGGCGCGATTGCCTCGTTTTTACCGCGAATACGGTGTCGCAGACACTGTAAATGGCCGCTTCGACCTGCTCGTGCTTCACCTTGCCATGATCATCGATCGTCTGGCCGAGGAACCCGACTCCCGGGCGGCCGGACAGGCCTTATTTGACCATTTTTGCCGGGACATGGACCACAATTTACGAGAGATGGGTATCGGCGACTTGTCGGTGCCAAAAGAGATGCAGCGCATCGGCCAGGCCTTTTACGGCCGGGCGCAGGCCTATAGATCAGCGCTTTCGGCGGACGATGAGGCGGCACTGGCCGAAGCTTTGACCAGGAACGTCTATGAGGGCTCGCCGCCGACCCCGGAGGCCTCCGGCCATCTTGCGGCCTACGTCCGGGAAGCGGTACGTGATGTCAGGGCCCAGCGGGTCGACGACCTGCTGGCGGGCAAGCTGAACCTGCCGAAACCCTGAGCTTGCTGTTCGTGTTGAAGACAAAGACCGGTGTCAGAAGACTGATTTCTATGGAGAAGAATCGAAGTCCGTGGAGTGTGCCGGTTGCGGTGGACGATATTCCGGAAACCGGTCTGCACGTCGAGATCGATGCACCCGATACGGTTCGCGCCGAGCTCGCCGCGCTTGCCGGCCTGCGCGAATTGGCGCGTCTATCCGCCGTTTTTGATCTTGCGCGGCGCGGCGCCGGTGTCCGCGTTACCGGCAACGTCATCGCGCGCGTCGGTCAGACCTGCGTCGTCACATTGGAACCCGTCGAGAGCGATATCGACGAATTGGTCGACCTGCGGTTCGCGCCGCATGCGGCAGCGTCCGCAAAGTCGGAAACCGTTGCGTCGCACACAAGCGACGACGAGCCGCCCGAGCCTCTTTTGGATGGTAAGCTGGATCTGGGTGCGATCGCGACTGAGTTCCTGCTGCTCGGTATCGATCCCTATCCGCGCAGGCCGGGGGCCGAATTCGCACCGGTCAAGGCCGACGATACCAGCGCGAAACCCTTCGCGGCCCTCGAAGCGCTGAAAAAGCGCCTCGGCGGCAGTTAGCCGGCTGCAGCGGGTGCGGGGAATGGGGTCAACGGAGAACTGTCTTGTTTGCGGCTGCCGAGCGGCTATGGTCGCGGCCATCCACCCACTTTTCAGGACCGTGTCGCTTCCACCCCCGTTAACGCCGAGAGCGATCCATGCCGGATAAGGTTCGCATCGCGCTTGACGCCATGGGCGGCGACCATGGCGCGGCCGTCATATTGCCCGGCGCCGACATCTCACTGACGCGCCACCCGGACATCGAGTACCTGCTTTTCGGCAATCGCGCGGCGATCGACCCCGTGCTCGAGAAATTGCCCCGCCTTAAAGCGAAATCGAAAGTCGTGCACACCGAAGTCGCCATCCGCATGGATGATAAACCGAGCCAGGCGCTTCGCTATGGTCGCTGGAAGTCTTCGATGTGGCTGGCGATCGACGCGGTGAAAAAAGGCGAGGCCGATGTGGCGGTCTCGGCCGGAAATACCGGCGCGCTGATGGCAATGGCGCGCTTCAATCTGAAAATGAAGGAAGGGATCGAGCGCCCGGCAATTGCTGCGTTATGGCCAACGTTGAAGGGTGAATCCGTCGTGCTTGATGTCGGCGCTTCCATCGGCGCAGACGATATGCATCTGGTCAATCTCGCCGCGATGGGCGGAGCGATGGCGCGTGTGCTGTTCGACATCGATCGCCCGACCGTTGGGCTTCTCAATATCGGTGTCGAGGAAGTCAAAGGACTGGAGCAGGTGCGTGAGGCGGGCCGCATTCTGCGCGAAGGTCAGTTTCCGCACTTCGACTATCACGGATTTGTCGAAGGCGATGACATCGGCAAAGGTGTCGTCGACGTTGTCGTCACCGAAGGGTTCGCTGGAAATATCGCACTGAAGACCGCCGAAGGGACGGCGCATCAACTCGCCTCGTATCTGCGCGCGGCAATGAACCGGACCTGGGCCGCGCGGCTTGGCTATCTGTTTGCGCGGCAGGCTTTTCGAACCTTGCGAGAGAAAATGGATCCAAGAAAATCGAATGGGGGAGTCTTCCTCGGGCTCAACGGCGTCGTCATCAAAAGTCATGGTGGTTCCGACGCCGAAGGCACGGCCGCGGCAATCGACATGGGCTACGACATGGTGCGCTATGAGTTGCTCGCCAAGATCGGGGAGTCGATGTCGCGCGACCTGAAGGCGGGCACCACCGCACGACTTGCGAGCGGAGCAAGTTCGTGACGACATTGCGTTCGGTCATTCTCGGGTGCGGGAGCTATCTGCCCCCGCGCATCGTCAGCAACGACGAACTGGCGCGTTCGGTCGAAACCACCGACGAATGGATTGTGCAGCGGACCGGCATTCGCGAACGCCATGTTGCCGCGCCAGGTGAGCTCACGTCGGATCTCGCACTTCACGCAGCGCGCGCGGCGCTGGCGAATGCGCACTGCGAAGCAAGCTCCATCGACCTGATTGTTCTTGCGACCTCGACGCCGGACCAGACGTTTCCGGCGACCGCCGTGTCGGTGCAAGCCGGGCTCGGCATAACGCATGGTGCGGCATTCGACCTGCAGGCGGTTTGTTCGGGTTTCGTCTTTGCACTGCAGGTGACCGATGCACTCCTGCGCGGTGGAAGCTACAGGCGCGCCCTGGTGATTGGTTCGGAAACCTTTTCGCGGATCCTCGACTGGAATGACCGCACAACGTGCGTGCTGTTCGGCGACGGCGCAGGTGCCCTGGTAGTTGAGGCGCAGCAGCAAGCCGGCAAACGGGACGATAGGGGGATCCTGACCACCCATCTGCGCTCCGATGGACGCCACAAGGCGAAGCTTTACGTGGACGGGGGCCCTTCCTCGACCCAGACCGTCGGTCACTTGCGCATGGAGGGCCGGGAAGTCTTCAAGCACGCGGTGGCCATGATCACGGATGTGATCGAGGATGCCTTCAAAGCGACCGGATACTCGGCCGCGGACATCGACTGGTTCGTGCCGCATCAGGCCAACAAACGCATTATTGATGGTTCTGCCCACAAGCTTGCCATTGCCCCAGAAAAGGTAGTCGTCACCGTGGACCGCCACGGGAATACGTCCGCCGCCTCCATTCCGCTGGCTTTGGCCGACGCAGTGGCCGACCGCCGCATCAAACGGGGCAATTTGATCCTTTTGGAAGCGATGGGTGGAGGTTTCACCTGGGGTTCAGCGCTTTTGCGCTGGTGATCTCCCGGGACGGAACCGCTATATTGATGTTGTGGTTATAGGGGCTAATTGATCACAATCTTTAACGGGCCTTGTTGACCCCTTTGGGCGAAGCTAATATCGTCGATAATTCAGCGGGATACCTCGCCGGGGGCAGGGCAGGCGATGACCGGAAAGACAGTGACGCGGGCCGACCTGTGCGAGGCGGTCTACCAAAAAGTGGGCCTCTCACGCACAGAATCCGCTGCATTGGTGGAGTTGGTGCTCAAGGAGATCACCGACTGTCTCGAGCGCGGGGAAACAGTGAAGCTTTCCTCGTTCGGTTCTTTCGTCGTGCGCAAAAAAGGTCAGCGCATTGGCCGCAATCCGAAAACCGGCAAGGAAGTGCCAATTTCGCCGCGGCGCGTTATGGTGTTCAAGCCGTCGGCGATTCTCAAGCAACGCATCAACAACGGCGCCGCCGTTGAGCCAGGCTAGGCCGTCGTCCTCGGTTGCGTATCCGCGTTAGGATCAAACTCAGGAGTGGCTTGCTTTGGACAACAAGGCGCCGGACGCATTTCGCACGATCAGTGAAGTGGCCAACGATCTCGATTTGCCGCAGCACGTGCTTCGCTTTTGGGAAAGCCGCTTTCACGAAATCAAACCGATGAAGCGCGGAGGCGGTCGGCGCTATTATCGCCCCGATGACATCGACTTACTGCGTGGTATTCGCCACCTGCTATACGGCGAGGGCTATACCATTCGTGGCGTGCAGCGCATCCTGCGCGAACAGGGCCAGAAATTCGTCCAGGTTGTTTGGCAGGACGGAGCGCCGCAGCCGCCGCACGGCAGAATAGAAGACGGCGAAGAAGCGATGGCCGAAGAGGTCGTCGCGGCCGACGACGTCGAGCCGGACGAAGACCGCGGGTTGCGCGGTCGCATTTCCTCGCTCATTGGACGTGATCTTGGTGACCGGCATGACGACGCGGCGGCCCGCGTCGAGCCGCCGATGACCAGCGCGCCGGTTCCGCGCGTTGATCCGGCCGATCGCGCTATGCACAGTGTCACGGCGTCCGAACCGGCGATGGCAGAGTCCCCCCAACCGGCGCCCGCTGTTGGCGGCAACGGCATTGCGCGTGAGGATTTGCACAAACTGCACGCCGCGCTGCACGATCTTGTCGAGTGCCGCAAGCTGATCGATGCAGTGGTTGCGCGGCCACATTAGAGAATTTTCGCAAGCTTCCCCAGGCTTCTCCAATGAACCTTTCGGGCATGGTGCCCGACTTATGGCTAAGTAGAATACTGGGCCCGGAATTTGGGGGAGCTGAGGGGGGCACAATGCGAGCGTTCGCAAAGGCCGCGGTGCTTGCCGCCGCCGTGATGATTGGCGCGCACTCGCCGGCGTCTGCTTCGTGGACTCTTCGCCCAATCGTGTGACTGCAAATCGTGTGGAATGATTGTCATGGCCGCTCCGGAATCCCTGCTCGTTGAGCATCCGACAGAGGACATCGTCGTCTTCAGGATCAATCGTCCGCAGGTGCGCAATGCGCTGAATCTCGACGTGCGCGTGCGGCTGGCTGATGAGATCACCCGATGCGGTGCCGACAGCAAGGTGCGTTGCGTCATCGTGACGGGTTCGGACGTTGCCTTTGCCGCCGGCGCCGACATCGGCGAAATGGCGGAAGCGAGCCCGGTCGAGGTTATGTCGCGTAATGTGCAGAAATACTGGCGCGCGATCATGGACTGCCCCAAGCCGGTGATCGCTGCGGTGGAAGGGTTTGCTCTTGGGGGCGGCCTCGAGCTCGCTCTGTGTGCCGACATTATTATCGCGGGCGAGGGGGCAAAGCTCGGCCTGCCGGAAGTGAAAGTCGGCATCCTGCCGGGCGGTGGCGGCACGCAAAAGTTGGCTCGGCTCGTCGGCCGGCAGCGTGCCATGCTGCTGATCATGACCGGACGGATGTTCGGTGCGGCCGAAGCCTTGAATATGGGTGTCATCAGCGAGGTTGCGCCGATCGGCCAGGCGCTCCCGCGCGCAATCGAGATTGCGCGCGAAATCGCCGCCATGCCGCCGATTTCGATCTTGCAGATCAAGGAGATCGTCAATGCCGGCGTGAATGCGCCGCTCGATACCGCGCTGATGCTCGAACGCAAGGCCTTCCAGTTGCAGTTTGCCACGCGCGATCAGAAAGAAGGGATGCGCGCCTTCATGGAAAAGCGAAAGCCGAAGTTCGAAGGGAAGTGACGCGTGGCGGTGGATCTCGCAAAGCCTAATCTGATCGTGGCTGTCTTTGGTGCCGGCACGATGGGCCGCGGTATTGCGCAGGTCTGCGCGCAGGCGGGCGTCACCACGCTGCTGTTCGATTCCCGTGACGGGGCAGTCAAGGAAGCGATCGCGGCGGTCGACAAAGGTCTCGAAGGCCTGGTGGCCAAGCAGCGCATGACGCCCGCCGCCAAAAAGGACGTGCTGGAACATCTGAAGCCGATCAATTCTCTCGACGAAGCGAAGGGCGCCGGCATCGTCATCGAAGCCATCGTCGAAAATCTTGCCGCCAAACGCGCGTTGTTCCGCGAACTGGAAAAACGCGTGTCGGCGGTTTGCGTGCTCGCCACCAACACGTCTTCGCTATCGGTCACCGAGGTCGCGGCCGGTTGCGAACGGCCGGAACGCGTCGGCGGGCTGCATTTCTTCAACCCGCCGCCATTGATGCGTCTCGTCGAAGTGATTGGCGGTCTGCGCGGCGATCCGGCATTGGTTGCGGCACTCGTCGGCTTCGTGAAGCGTATCAACAAGCATCCGGTGATTGCTGCCGACACGCCCGGGTTCATCGTCAACCATGCAGGCCGTGCCTATGGGCCAGAAGCCCTGCGCATCGTGTCGCAGGGCATTGCAAGCCCGCGCGAGGTCGACCTGCTGATGAAGGAAGCGGCCGGATTCCGGATGGGTCCGTTCGAACTGCTCGACCTCGTCGGCGGTGATGTCGCGCACGCCGTCATGGTGAGCATCTTCGAACAGTATTTTGATGACCCGCTGTATCAGCCGTCGGCGGACATGGCGGTCCGTGTTGCCGGCGGGCTCCTGGGCCGCAAGTCCGGGCAAGGCTTCTATAGATATGACAAGCCGGGGGCTTCCAGCCCGCCGACGGTTGCGGTGTCACCGCAAGCGATACCGAAATCGGCGTGGATCGCCGACGAAGGGGGCGGCCGTGAGCTGGTGAATTGGCTGAACGATGCCGGCGTCGAGACTACGTTCGGCGGCAAGCCGCCGTCGAATGGACCGTGTTTTGTGACGCCGCTGGGCGAGGACGCTTCAGGCGCATGCGTTCGCCTCAATCTCGACCCGGCGCGCACAATTGCCGTCGATATGTTTGGCGCTTTCCAGGGACGGCGCACGGTGATGAAAACGCCCCTGACCGGCGCGGAAACGCTTGGAGTCGCAGTCGCCGCGCTGTCGGGCGAGAAAACGCCAGTGACTGTGATCAACGACAGTCCGGGCTTTGTCGTCCAGCGCATGCTGTCCATGATCGTCAATATCGGAACCCGCATCGCCGAGCTGCACATAGCTGCGCCCGCCGACATCGATATCGCGGTCGAACTGGGGCTTAACTATCCGAAAGGACCGCTGACCTTCGGTGACACGCTCGGCGGAGCGCGCGTGCTGACCATTCTCGATGGGATGCACGCGATCACGCATGATCCGAAATATCGCGCCACCACATGGCTGCGCCGGCGGGCCAAGCTCGGGATTTCCTTGCTCACGCCGGATTGATTGCGTCCGCCTTGCGTTGCGACCACACAGATCGCCGATTCAGCTATAGTGCCGCGGCGCTCACCAACACTGATCAGCGAGCCAATTCATGAAAATCGAGATCGAATACTGCGGCCAGTGAGGCTACGAACCGCGCGCCCGTGCGGCGCGGGACATGATCCTGGGATTGCAGCCGTCGGCACAGATCAATCTGCGCCGGTCGAGCGGCGGTGTTTTTGAAATCAAAATCGATGGTCGGGTCGCCTACTCAAAGAAGGCGACCGGACGATTTCCGACAGATGAGGAGATATATAACTTCGTCAAGCGGTGACGCTCAGTCGTCTAATTCCTGCGCGATGGTCTCAAGTGTGATGTAGGCGCAGATACTGAAATAGATCGCGCTGAAGATCGGCAGTCCAAAACCGGACATCGCAATGACAAGTGCGAGGGCAAGCGAGCCTGCAACCAAGACGTGCCAGGGAACAACCTTAAGCGCTTTCCACAAGGACACGCGCCTTGCCCTCCGCAACCTGCCCGACGATTCGGGCTTCAGGGTAGCCGGCTGCGATTATTGTCTTGAGCAATTCGTCAGCGCGAGAGGGCGCGCATGCGACAAGAAGTCCGCCCGACGTTTGCGGATCGCAGAACAGCTGCCGTTGCCAGTCCGGAGTGCCGGCCGGAAGCCCGATACTGGTCTCGTAGCTCTTCCAGTTTCGCCCCGACGCGCCCGTGACGAAGCCATTTTGCGCAAGCGTTGCGGCGTCTTTAAGGTAGGGCAGGCGCGATGCGTCAATGGTTATGATCTTGTTCGAGCCGCGGGCTATTTCCAGGGCGTGTCCAAGCAGGCCGAAGCCGGTCACATCCGTCATCGCGTGCACCGCGGTATCTTCGCCCAGCCGCGCGCCTATACGGTTGAGCAGCGTCGTGCTCGCCATGAATTCATCATAGGCCTCGCGCGACAGCGCACTTTTCTTGAACGCGGCAGAATAAATGCCGACGCCGAGCGCCTTGGTGAGGATCAGCCTGTCGCCCGCCTGCGCATCGCTGTTGCGGCGAATATTGGCTTTCGGCGCCGTACCGATCACGGCAAGGCCATAGATCGGTTCGGGGGAGTCAATCGAGTGCCCGCCGGCGACGGGAATGCCCGCCGCGCCGCACACATCAGCGCCGCCCTCGAGAACGCGGCGGACCATTTCAGGCGGGATTTTGTCGACCGGCATGCCGAGGATCGCCAGGGCCATGATCGGCGTGCCGCCCATCGCGTAGACGTCCGAGATCGCATTGGTTGCGGCGATGCGTCCGAAATCATTGGGGTCGTCGACCATCGGCATGAAAAAATCGGTGGTCGCGATGATGCAGGTGCCGTTTTCGAGCTGCCAGACCGCGGCATCGTCTCCCGTTTCGAGCCCGACCAGCAGCTGCTTGTAGGGCGTCACCGTCGGATGGCTCGACAGCAGTTGCCGCAGCACTGATGGCGCGAGCTTGCACCCGCAGCCGCCGCCATGGGAGAGGTGACTCAGGCGAATTTGCTGCATGATGTTCATCGACGGGCTCCCCTCAACACGCGAACAGGCGGCGACTGCTGCAACGAAGGTCAGGCACCTGCCAGGCTTGCTGCAGCCGCAGTTTGGAAGGCCGACGGCATCACCGCAAGCGGTTGCGGGAGCCGGTCGGCAAACGGTAGTGTCGAAGAGGACGGCGTCCCGTTGAACGGATGCCGTCCCAGTGACCACGTGACCCGGAGGGTTCGTGAATTATGAGTAGCGTTGGAGCACCTCGGCATGATCCGGTCCCGATTGGGGCCTCCGCATTGCGCAAGATTCCCTCGGTCGACGAGGTGGTTCGGCACACCACATTGGTTCAGGCAAAGGAGCGTTTCGGACACGCCGCCGTCGTTGCGACCGTGCGCAAGGTGCTCGCCGAAGCGCGCAAGAGCGGCGATTTTGCCGACAATGAGGACTTCGCAAGCCGCGTGGCCGCGCGTCTTGAGGAAGGGGCACGACCGAATCTCCGGCCCGTCTTCAACCTTACGGGGACCGTGCTGCATACGAACCTGGGGAGGGCGATTGTGGCCGAGGCCGCGGTCGAAGCGGCGATGGTCGCGATGCGCAATGCGGTTGCACTTGAGTTCGATCTAGGAGGAGGCCGCCGCGGTGAGCGCGATGAGCTCGTGCGCGATCATCTCTGCGAGCTGACTGGCGCTGAAGATGCGACCGTCGTCAATAACAATGCCGCCGCAGTGCTGCTGGTACTCAATACACTTTCGCGGGGGCGCGAAGCCATCGTCTCGCGTGGCGAACTGATCGAGATCGGCGGCGCGTTTCGCATGCCGGAAATCATGAGCCGGGCCGGGGCGAAACTCGCCGAGGTCGGCACCACCAATCGTACGCACAAGAAGGACTATGTCGGTGCGCTCGGGCCAAAAACGGGCCTGATCCTCAAGGTGCATACCTCGAACTATCGCATCGAAGGCTTCACCAAAGAGGTGAGTGCGCGCGACCTCGCGGTACTGGCCCACGAACGCAAGGTGCCGCTTGTCAACGATCTTGGTTCTGGCACCCTCGTCGATCTGTGGCGCTTCGGTGTTGCGCACGAGCCGACTGTTGCCGAAGCCGTCGCCGAAGGAGTTGACCTTGTCACTTTCTCCGGTGACAAGCTGCTCGGCGGGCCACAGGCCGGTTTCATCGTCGGCCGCAAGGCGTTGATCGAAAAACTGAACAAGAATCCGATCAAGCGTGCACTGCGGGTTGACAAGATCCGCCTGGCGGCGATCGAAGCGACCTTGCGGCTCTACCGCGATCCCGATCGGCTCGCGCAGAATTTGCCAACGTACCGACTGCTGGCGCGCCCATTGAAAGAGATGCAGGAAGTTTCGCGCCGCGTTCTGCCTGCACTACAGGCAAAGCTGGGCGACAGCTGGGAACTGAAAGCCATTCCCTGCACCAGTCAGGTCGGTTCCGGCGCCTTGCCGGCCGAAACGCTGGCAAGCCTCGGCATTTCGATCGTGCCGGCACGGGCGCGCGCGAGCGGGAGCCTGCTGAACGCAGCATCCGCTGCACTGCGCGACTTGCGGGTGCCGGTGATCGGCCGCATCGAAAATGGTTCGCTCGTGCTCGACTTGCGTTGTCTCGTCGACGTCGACGCCTTCATCGCCAATCTCGCAACGCTTGCGCCTCCGGAGTCATCCGATGGGCCGGCCTGACCTTCTGTCAAGAAAGGCCGCGCCATGATTATTGGGACGGCCGGGCACATCGATCACGGCAAAACGTCTCTTGTGCGCGCGCTGACCGGCGTCGATACCGATCGTCTCAAGGAGGAGAAAGCGCGCGGCATCTCGATTGATCTTGGATTTGCCTATTCGCCGACGTCCGACGGTTCGGTGCTCGGGTTTGTTGATGTGCCGGGGCACGAGAAGTTCGTGCGCAATATGTTGGCCGGCGCGACAGGAATTGACTTCGTCCTTCTGGTGATCGCTGCCGACGATGGCGTGATGCCGCAGACGCGCGAGCACCTTGCGATTGTCAATTTGCTCGGCATCGAGCGTGGTCTCGTCGCGCTCACCAAGATCGACCTGGTGTATTCGTCCCGGCGGGCCGAGGTGGCCAATGAAATCATGCAGGCGTTGGACGCAACCAGCCTTGCGGACGCCGATATCGTGCCGGTTTCGACCGTAACCGGCGAAGGCATCGACGTCCTTCGACAGAAAATTGACGACGCGACGCAATCAGTACAGACGCGGAAAGGACGCGGCCGGTTTCGCCTTGCGGTCGATCGGTCTTTCACGCTTGCGGGCACCGGCACGGTGGTGACAGGGACGGTGCTCTCCGGCTCGGTTACCGTCGATGATCAGGTTATCGTTTCGCCTTCCGGTCTGAAGGCACGCGTTCGTTCGATCCATGCGCAGAACCGTCCGGCCGGATTGGGACAAGCGGGCGACCGTTGTGCGCTCAATCTTGCCGGGGATGGGATTGCTAAGGATGCTGTTGCGCGCGGCGACATGATCTCCGATCCCGTTTTGCACGCTCCCTCCGACAGGATCGACGCGACGCTCAAGCTCCTTGCGACCGAGATAAAGCCCGTTAGCCAATGGTTGCCGGTGCGGCTGCATCATGCCGCCGCGGAGACCGGCGCGCGCATCGTGCTGCTCGGCGACGGACCCATCCCGCCAGGTGGGGAAGGCTTGATTCAGTTGGTGCTTGATGAGCCGACGGCCGCCGCTGCCGGAGACCGGTTTATCCTGCGCGATACGACAGCCCAGCGCACGATAGGTGGGGGCAGGTTCCTCGACCTGCGCGCTCCGGCTCGCAAACGCCGCACGGCGGAGCGGCTTGCCCAGCTGGCGGCACATGCGCTCGCTGAACCACAGGCGGCATTCTCGGCACTTCTCGAGCAACCGCCGTTCTTTGTCGATCTCTCAGCATTTGCACGTGATCGCGCGCTCTCGGCCGCCGATGCTGAGGGTTTGCTGGAGCGTTGCGATGCGCTCAAGCTGCATACAGCCAACGAGATCCTGGCAATGTCGGGAACGCAGTGGCTCGCGCTAAAGCGTGCCTTGCTGCGGACTTTGGAGAAGTTTCACAGCGAACATCCGGATCTTCCGGGCATTGGTCTTGAGCCACTCCGCATGCAGCTGCAGCGACGCCTGCCAACGCCCGGCTTCCTGTCATTACTGCAAAATATTGCAAAATCGGGGGAGATAGCCCTCGACGGCGCCTGGGTGCGAGTGTCGAAGCATTCGGTCCGGTTGACTGATGCGGACGGAAGGCTCTGGGCAAAAGTGGCACCGCTGCTCGGCGGGCAAGAGCGATTTCGACCGCCGCGGGTGCGCGATATCGCTGGCGTGCTCGGCGCCCGGGAAGGCGATGTGCGACGACTGTTCAAGCTGCTGGGCCGGTTGGGGAAGGTCGACGAGATCGCGCATGACCACTTTTTCCTGCGCAGCACTGTCGCGGAAATGGTCGAGATCATGATAGACATCAGTTCAAAGGCCGCCGATGGTCAGTTCAGTGCGGCGCAATTCCGCGATCACCTCGACAATGGTCGCAAGGTCGCGATCCAGATCCTGGAATTTTTCGACCGGCATGGCGTCAGCTTGCGTCGCGGTGACGTACGACGCATCAACAAGCATCGCCTCGACCTGTTCAGGCGCGCGGGAGATGCGGCGAATGCCGAAAATTCCGTTTCAGGAAGAGAATCGCTCCCGGTGGGGCGCCCGGACTTCAAATCCGGGAGGGGCCGCGAGTCGGTCCTTGGTGGGTTCGACTCCCTCTCTCTTCCGCCACGTTCAAGAAGAGTGCAATGACACCCGCGTCATTTTTTCACCGTGTGAGGCAGGTCACAGAAATGCCAAAGACCTGAGAAGTATCCGGAGCCGAAATGCGGCGAATGTTTCGCCGCAGCCCGAATGGAAGCTTCGTATGTGCGCTGATAAATCCGCTTACCTGTCGCTGTCGCTTGATCTAGGCATGCGGCCCATTAAGATTCGTGTTTCGATTCTCTTGCACCGGCAGGAGGGCTAGTGCGGATTGCGAATCGTTTCCGTTTTCTGGCGGCAATCGGACTTTGCGGGTTCGGGTGTTTGGCCGCGCTTCCGCTCAATATTGGCGACCTGAGCTTCATCTCCATGGCGTCAGCTCAGTCCGCAGCGCTCACGAAGGCACAGTCGGAAGCGCTCGATGCCTACAACAAGACAGTGCAGGACTTCAAAGCGATCCTCGCTGAGCGGCGCGCGCAGATCAATGCGAAGCAAAAACTGCCCGACGTACCGGGGCAGGCGCTCTACCTTGCGCGCGTCAGCATGATGGGTGCGTACAAAGATTTGACCGACGTGATGCCGTCCAAGATCGGAAGGCAGAACAAATACAAAATTCCGCCGGCATATTTCGATGCCGCCAACGAGCCGCTGATCGACGAGTACAAGAGTCTTCAGGGCATCATGCAGGCGCCACCTGCCAATGCGCAGAAATCCGATACGCCATTCAAAGACGTCGTCGACCTCGGAACCGCGATTGGACGGATCAAGGGCCTCGATCAGTCGAATGCCGAGGTCGCGGGCCGGATCAGTCTCGCCGTCTTCTATGCGGAGACGGATGGCAATCAGAACATCGGCAACGCACGCTCAAATTCTTACAAGGGAAGTTTTCAGACGGGCGTATCCGAGGACAAGATCGGCCAGAAGAAATGGGAAGCGATCAAGAAATCCATCGCCGCCCTTGATCC
>DASRAF010000299.1:0-7773 GCA_035638295.1 Pseudolabrys sp. | reverse complement strand
GACCCTTCTGGCCGAGGGACATGAGGTGATCGCATCTCAGCACGGACTCGATTCGCACGCCGAGGATGTCGCCAACGTGAGAAGGACTCTGAAGCGGGTCAGCAGTCCCGTAGTCCTGGTTGGGCACTCTTACGGCGGCTCTGTCATCACTGCGGCGGGCACGGACCCGCGGGTGGCTGCACTCGTCTATATAGCTGCATTTGCGCCCGACGCGGATGAAACGACACAGAGCCTTCAGGGAAAGTTCCCAGCCACAGATATCTTCTCCCATATCGAAATTGCAGACGGGCGGGTGTGGCTGAAGGCAGACGGTGTGTCGTCATTCGCGGGCGATCTACCAGAAGAGGAACAGAAACTCATTTGGGCCACGCATGCAGCGCCCACGGCAGATCTGTTCAATCAGAAGGTAGACGGTACAGCTTGGCGATCGAAACCGAGCTGGTACATCGTTGCCAGCAGTGACCGTACCATCCAACCCGCCTTGGAGCGTTTCGTCGCAAAGCGTATGGGAGCGAACACCTTCGAGACCGACAGCAGCCACGTTCCGATGCTGTCCCAGCCCGACTTTGTGCTCGACGTGATCCGAAAGGCCGCAGAAGCGGTGACGGAAAAGACAGCGACTGCGTAGGGCTGCGATATCGTCGCTCCCCACGCCATCCACACCTATTGCCAATACCTCATGTGCAGAAAGGGATCCTTTCTAAATGGAGCCGAGACAGCGTAAAGCAATGACCAGAATTGCGTTTCTGGGTCTGGGCGCGATGGGCTCGCGGATGCCTGCCAATCTGCTGAGGTCCGGCCACGCTCTTACCCTGTGGAATCGGAACCCCGACGCGGCCGAAACGTCGATAGCCGTGGGCGCCGGCAACACCCTTGAGAAGGGTCCATCGCTGGGAATCGACATGGCAGATCGACGATCCGTCGTCGCAGAGCACAGCCCGCGTATACACCCGCACGGAGGCACGACATGAAGATCGATCTGACAGGGCGCGTCGCGCTCGTCACGGGCTCCACCGCCGGTATCGGCAAAGCGATCGCAGCGATGCTCATGCGCGCGGGAGCCGAAGTCATCGTGAACGGATTGGATGCCGCGCGGGTGGACGCCGTCGCGACCGAGCTCGGTGCGCAGGGTATCACAGCGGATGTCAGCACGAGCGCGGGGGCGCAGGAGATCTTCGACCGAGTGCCACGTGTCGACATCCTAATCAACAACGTAGGCATCTTCGCGGCTAAGCCGGCCTTTGACATAGACGACGATGGGTGGCGGCAGATGTTCGAGATCAACGTGCTGTCCGGCATCCGCCTCACGAGGCGCTACGCGCCGGGGATGGCCGAACGCCGTCACGGTCGGGTGGTCTTCATCTCCAGCGAGGCCGGTGTGCAGCCTCCGAGCAACATGGTGCATTACGGCGTGACCAAGACCGCGCAACTGGCGGCCTCGCGAGGATTCGCGCAGGCTCTCGCAGGAACGGGAGTTACGGTCAACTGTGTCCTCGCGGGTCCGACGATGAGCGACGGCGTCCTCGCGATGTGGGATGACATCTACCCCGGACTCAGCCGCGCCGAACAGGAGGCGAGGTTCATTGCGGAAGGGCGGGCGGCTGGCTCGCTGCTCGGTCGCGTCATCCGACCGGAGGAGATCGCCCACCTGGTGACCTACCTCGCGTCCGACTTCGCCTCGGCGACGACCGGGCGCGCACTCGGGGCTGACGGCGGACTCGTGCCGACGATCATCCCCTAGACGGACCGCCGGAATCTCGGGCTCGAGCCGCCCTGAGCGAATTGCAGCGAACGGAATCACGAGAGTCTGTGAAGGAGATCAAGCATGAGCCAAAGAATCCATCGACGTGGTTCATTACTGGCTGTGCGACCGGGTTCGGTCGGGAGCTTTCACACTTCGGTGCACATGCCTTCGTAAACGCACAAACCGTCTGGATCGAGAACGTCTAAGTCAACTCTTTTGAGGAGAAATCATATGAGCAAGAAATACACCGGTCACTGTGCCTGCGGCCAAGTGACGTACGGGTTCGATACCGAGCCGACTTTCATCGCAAACTGCCACTGCACGGATTGCAAGCGGGCGTCAGGTGGACAGATGGCGACAATCGCGTTGGTGCCTGACACGGATTTCACCGTGTTCAGCGGAAACACCAAGAGCTTCTCCTACGGTCCGAATACCGAGACCTGTGCGGGCAAGGGGCTCGATCGCGTCTTCTGTGCAAACTGCGGTTCCAGGTTGGTCAGCAACAACCTGAAGGACTTCCCTGGCTACGTTTTCGTGCAGCAAGGCACTCTCGATCGCCTCGACGAGTGGTTCGCCCCGAAAGTCGAGATCTTTACGTGGAGCCGCGAGAAGTGGATGCCGCCGCTCGACCTCCCACAATTCGACCACGGGCCCAGTTGAATGGCAACCGTCGATAGCAGAACTACCCAACGCTTTGGAGGACACCATGCAAATTAGAGACGCCTTACTAAACGGCCCGCTCGGCTTCGGCGCTGCGCCGCTCGGCAACATGTTTCGTAACATCTCCGACGAGGAGGGAGCTGCCACCGTAGATGCGGCTTGGAAGCAGGGAACGCGCTATTTTGACACCGCGCCGTTCTATGGCGCCGGCTTGTCGGAGATCCGGCTCGGCAGGGTGCTGGCCAAACACAAACGTAACGACTACTTGCTCAGCACCAAGGTTGGCCGGTTGATTCTCGACGAAGCTGAGACGGAAGCGTTATTCCATCGTGCAGGCGCCGTTCCCCGTCTCGGGATACCTGTCCACGCTGCGCGTCCAGCCGGCCGCCGACGGAAACCGCTCCCGAGTGGAATGGTCGGGGAGGTTCACACCCGAGGGGGTAAGCACCGCGGAGGCCTCACGGCTGGTCCGGGGCATCTTCGAGGATGGGCTGAAGGCACTGGCCATTAAGTTTACATAGATGAAGGAAGGTCCAGCCGATGTACGAACCGAATCAAAAGCGATACGAGAGCGCACTCTTTCGCCAGTGCGGCAAAAGTGGCTTGGTGCTACCGGCCATTTCTTTGGGGTTCTGGCAGAACTTCGGCGGAGTGAATGTCTTTGAAACTTGCCGCGCAGTCGTCCGGCGCGCGTTTGATCGAGGAGTAACTCACTTCGATGTGGCGAACATGTACGGCCCTCCTAACGGCAGCGCTGAGGAAAATCTAGGAACGATTTTGAAGAAAGACTTCGGCCGGCGTCTGCGCGACGAGTTGTTGATCTCCACAAAGGCGGGGTACGAAATGTGGCCAGGACCGTACGGCATCGGCACCTCAAAAAAGCACGTCGTCGCATCTCTGGACCAGAGCTTACGACGGTTGCGTCTGGACTACGTGGACATTTTCTACGCGCACCGTCCCTGGCCTGAGGTCCCAATGGAAGAGACAATGTCGGCCTTGGCCCAACTCGTGAAGCAAGGGAAGGCCCTGCATGTGGGGATTTCTTCCTACAGCCCGGAGCGAACGAGGCGCGCCTACGAACTTTTGAAGAACGAAGGTGTGCATATGCTCATTCATCAGCCGTCCTACTCGATGCTAAACCGGCACATCGAAAATGGCCTTCTAGATCTACTCGGGGATCTTGGCGTCGGCTGCATTGGTTTCTCCGCGCTGGCACAGGGGTTGTTGACCAATAAGTACATCAACGGGAATGGGTCGAATGGGCGCGCGCCCGAAAGGGAAACTTTCTCAAAGGACTTCTTGTCCGAGAAGAATCTCAAAAACGTTCGCGGGCTGGCGGCAATCGCAACGAAGCGAGGGCAAACGCTGGCCCAGATGGCGATAGCGTGGGTGCTTCGCGATGACCGCGTAACTTCTGCTTTGATCGGCGCTCGTAATGTCGATCAATTGAATGACTCCCTCGACGCGCTTAAGAAACTGGAATTTGGCGACGACGAACTGGGCGAGATCGACCGGTTTGCCAAGGACGGCGGAATTGATCTCTGGCGTGAGACATCCGAACTTTGACTCAAAGGAAGTTCTTCAAATTTGATGAAATCAACGAGAACCTTAAGCTGCTCAAAAACGGGCGACATTGTCCGCAGAGCCGTGATGAAGTTCTGACTACATCTTTGGGCTGAAAGTGAAAAGCGTACACGCTGATCCGCACGTTCAACTTAGTGAACGTCCTCGTTTGCCAGATTTGCCGGAAGGCCGATTTGGCCGGCTCTTTCCCGAACTACCTTGCCAAAAAGCAACTGGCGACGAACTACTAAAGTATGGCGCTGCGGGTGGTCCGATTGAGCATCGCACTGGTGTTCACCAAGGCTTCGGAGAAGACAACCCGAGAATCGCCGCGGGTTGGCCCTTCTTCGGGCAGTTTATTGCCCACGACATCACACATGATCGATCACCGTTGCAAGAAACCGAAGATGTAAGCGTCCTGCAAAATTTCCGCTCCCCACGCCTCGATCTTGAGTGTCTTTATGGCGCCGGACCCGTTGGTCAGCCTTATCTCTACGACGTTCATGATCCGGATAAGTTCCTTGTAGGTCATAACGGCAGCGAAACGGGTGACCTGCCTCGCAATGAACAAGGCTTGGCCATCATCGGCGACCCGCGCAACGATACGCATTTATTCGTTTCCCAACTTCACCTTGCTTTTCTGCGCTTTCATAATCGCATTGTCGATCGCCTGCGCGAACAACGTATCGAAGCCAGTGAGGTCTTCCGGCGCGCGGCGCAAATGGTGCGGTGGCACTATCAATGGATTGTGCTCCACGAATTTCTTCCGCTCAGCGTCGGGGGTGAGCTAGTCGACGAGTTACTTCAATCCGGCCCAAAGGTATGCCAGTTTTCTGGGAGAGCATTCATCCCGGTCGAGTTTTCCGACGGCGCCTATCGATTTGGTCATGCGCAGATTCGAGCAAACTATGATGTCAACCCCAAGCTACGCGGTGTTCCAATCTTTCCGGATCTGGTCGGTGTTTGTTCGGTCACTGCTGAACGACAAGTTGATTGGAAGCTCCTGTTCCACTTTGAAGGTGAGCCGCCGCCGCAATCAAGCCGCAGGATAGGTCCACGACTTGTTTCCGCGTTAATGAGACTCCCGAAAGCCTTGGTTGGGGAAACGCCAAAGACCGAATTCAGTTCGTTAGCTTCTCGAGATCTGTATCGCGGTCATTCAGTGGCATTACCATCGGGCGAATCAATTGCCGGAGCGCTCGGCCTTGCTGTCTGTACGACAACTGACTTGAAAACCACGCACTCGAACTGGTCCGAAACGCCTCTTTGGTTGTACGTCCTTGCGGAAGCAGAGGTTCAGCAAAATGGAGAGCGCCTCGGCGAAGTAGGCGGCAGAATCGTTGCTGAAGTTATTTTTGAACTGCTTCGGCAAGATCCGACATCATTCTTGAGTGATCCGAAATGGCGGCCCGAACTTGCGGGCCCTGACGGGAAATTTGGTATTGCTGAGTTGCTGAAATATTCCGGCGTCGCGTGAAACTGGCAAGGAGCCTAACGAATCACAGTCAGTTACTTCTCCGACTTGGAAGTTGAAACCGAATGGAGGCGCGATATAGCTCTAGGCCATAAAAAGGTCGTTTAAAAATCCTATCCATATTGAGGTGAGGCGACATGCCACGAACATGCGACACCGTTACACTCGAAGATGCAAAGCAAATGTTGTCGGCAGCCGAGGCCAAGGCCGCAAGCTTAGGCATCCCTTACTGCGTCGCCGTGGTCGATGCCGGTGGTCACTTAGTGGCCTTCCTACGCCAGGACGGCGCGCTCATCGGCAGCATCGACCTCGCCATCGACAAGGCGGCCACAGCCAGAATCTTCGATAAAACGACCTCGGACCTCGCGACTCTCGCGCAGTCGGGAAAGCCGCTCTTCGGCATTCAAGAAAGCAATGCGGGAAAGGTCGTCATCTTCGGCGGCGGAGTACCCGTCGTGTTGGACGGAACCATCGTCGGTGCGGTTGGAGCAAGTGCCGGCACGGTTGAACAAGACATTGCGGTTGCAGAGGCCGCTATCGCTGCACTTGGTCACCAGGCACGGTCCTCCGATGACTTGAATCGTAAAACCACCCCTTGAAAGGAGATTAGATATGAAGGCAGCACGCTTGCACGAATATGGCAAACCTCTTGTATTGGAAGACATACCGGTACCTGACATTCAGCCCGATGAAATTCTAGTTAATGTCAAGGCGTGCGGAATGTGCCGCTCCGACGTGCAACTCGTGGACGGGTATTTCCGGAAATATGCCGACATCCCGACGCCGATCACCCTGGGCCACGAGATCACCGGCATTGCACACAAGATCGGTGGGGTCGTGCCCAAAGTGGCGGGATTTCAGGAGGGAGACCACGTGGTTGTCGCGCCCGGATGGGGCGATGGCGTCTGCCGCCATTGCCTGGTCGGCAATACGCACATTTGTCCCAACGTGCGTTGGCCCGGATTCGGACCGGTGGGAGGTTTTGCAGAGTTCATCCCCGTCCCGGCTCGCTATCTGGTCAAGGCGAACCGTCGTCTGAAATTCGAGGAACTCGCGCCGCTCACCGATGCAGGTATGACACCCTTCCGTGGCATGAAAAAACTTCGCGATGCTGGCGCGCTCGGCCCGGGTCGGGTGATCGGGGTTTTGGGTATCGGTGGACTCGGCGGGTATGCCGTTCAGTACGCCCAACTGCTCGGAGGTGGTGCGAAGGTCGTCGCTTTCGCCCGCAATCCCGACAAGCTCGCTATCGCGAAGAACTATGGAGCCGATCACATCATCAACATCAAGGACAAGTCCTCAAACGATATTGCCAAGGAACTCAGCAACGCCACGGGCCAGGCTGACCTTGATGCCATCATCGACTGCGCGGGTGCAGAGCAGATGATGCAATTGGGATTCAGCCTACTGGCGATCAGCGGCCACTATGTCGATGTGGGACTGGTTGGCGACCGCGTCGACATCCCGCTGTTCCCACGGGTCTCTCGCGAACAGACCTTTCATGGGTCGTACTGGGGCAACAACACTGACCTGACCGAGGTCATGGCGCTGGCTGCCGAGGACAAGATTCGCCACACCATCAATATCTTCAGGTTCGACCAGATCAACGAGCATATCGAGCTATTAAGAGCGGGAGAAATTGTCGGCAGGGCTGTGATGAAGTTTTAACCGCCCGACGGCGCGATCCTGCCAAGGCGCTTCCCTAGTTGAAACGGAGACTGACCATATGGCGAAGAAGCACACGGCTCGGTGCGCATGCGGCGCCGTAAAGTTCGAGTTCGATACCAATCCCACCTTCGTCGCCGTCTGTCACTGCCTTGACTGCAAGAAGGCGTCCGGCGGTGAAGCGGCCACGTTCTTCGGCGTGCCCGAGGGTGACTTTACCCTGATCAGCGGCGAGCCGAAGGCGTTTCACTACGTCGCCCAGTCGGGCAAGGGCCTAGACCGAAACTTCTGCCCGCAGTGCGGCGCCAGGGTGTTCACCAGCAACCTGGAGAGCTTCCCGGGAATGATCTTCGTCACCCTCGGCAGCCTGGATAACCCTGAAGGCATCGATCCGGTGCTTGAGATGTTCACCAAGCGCCGTCTCAAATGGGCGACGCCGCTCGACCTCCCGCAATTCGAGAACATGCCCAGTTGAGCGGATAACTGTGACCCGACTGCGCTTTATACGTCGTGTCGCACTCTAGGCGTCATGTTCGCGAACTGGGCCGATAGCCCGCCCTTTCCCATCGTGTCATTCAGGAGAACCTGTGTGCAGCGGTGTCGCCATCTACGGTCTGTGAGAGTGGTCAAGCCGAGCGCGCGTGGCTGCGAGGAGTGTCTGAAGGTC
>DASRAF010000298.1:0-7331 GCA_035638295.1 Pseudolabrys sp. | reverse complement strand
GCTGCGCGGTGTTCGATCGACGTGTGCTATGGGCCAGGATCGTTTGTGCGCGCTGTCGGGTAAACTCGCAGTAGGCAAAGCCCAATCCCGAAATCGATCCGCGGAAGGCGATGTCGCTAGTGCGCTCGAGGTTAAAGCAAGGTTGGAGGGGCAGACCACGAAGCGAGGCGCAAACGGACTCGCCTCTAACTAGCAGCGTGTTGGCCGGTAGTTGTGCGTAGCGCATCGGCCCCGACCCTTGAAATTGAACGGAGCCACTTACCGATCCGTCCGAATTGACGCGGCCCTGTCCGCGCGTGCCATCGAAACAGGCGTAGTTGAACGTCTTGCCAATGACAAACTGACGGGCCTCATCGGCGGTCATTTCGCCAGCTGCTGCCGCCGGCAGCGCGGCCAGCAGGCCAACCGTCACAGCAATACAACGCAACATTCCGCGCACTCCGACCGACGCAGTTCTCTACGGCATATCCGGCCCGAGTTTTTAGGCTAACAAACTATAAACCGCTTTTGTATGCAAATCTTGAACCGCTTCTGACCGTATTCCGGCGGTTTGCAATCGACATCGTGGATGAGTTCGCGCGGCTTTTGGTTAATAGGTATTTAAAGTTCTATCGGCCGCCTGCAACATCTATAAGCTGTGAGGCCCGACAATTTGCGCTCGGTATTTGGCAACCGTGATGCCAAAATTTTCCGACTTTGAGGGCAAAGCTGACAGATTTAGAAGGAGCGGTGCCGGTTTTTTGGTACTCTCCAGCGGCCTGCGGACTGTCGCTATGGTGTCGGCCTGTCAACGCCCGTTCTGACGGTCTGCGTTTTGGTGTTCGCGCTCGGAATCGACGTTCCCGTTGTGACGATCCGGTTAGTCTTGGAAGTCCGCAACTGCAAATCTTCCAAGAATTCTCTAGGACTGCGGATAAACCTCACGTCGTTGCTCGCAGGGAGCCGAAGCGCGATGGCGATTTCCTTTACGAAGGTCACACAATTTTTTGAATCAAGATTATAAGATGGCTGAGGATATTTCCGCCAACGTTCCACGATAGCCAGCACGGAACGATACTGTTCGCCGCTGATCAGCAGCGAAAAATGCGGCTCGCTCATTGCCATGTAGTCATCCGGCATCGAGATAACATAACCTTCTACTGGCTCCCACAGTATGGAAGGCGAGATGGTCGGAGCCGTGAAACCGAAATTCGCGTTCACTGGTTTAGCGTCCGCTTTGGTCGTTCCGCTTAGCCTCACATAAGCATGTGGAAACGTGACGCCGAACCCATAAGTGCCAAAATGGTGTGAATAGAAAGTGAGCGTGACCTCGGCACTTGCAGCCGAAGCCAACGCGAACAGAGCCCCTGCTGCCAGCAGCAACCGACGCAACCAGCCCTCCGCCACCTTTTAGCAGCTCCAGACCGCCAACCCTTTAAGGAAAGCGTAGGCGGTAACGGCACCGAAAGCTTTGATATCTGCGCAAGAAACTCGTTTGTTGGCGAAGTGTTGCCTTTTTGCACTAGTCAGCAATTAAGAACTCATGACGATCCCAACCTTAGATTGCAGATAGGGGGTGTTATGAGGAAATTTTTGGTCGCAGTTTTTTCGGTCGTATTTGCCTTTGGCCTGTCCGGTTGTTGGGGCAAAGGCAAAGCTCCCGTGGGAAAAGGCAAGGCTCCGGTCGTTCAGACGCGCGGCTAAATTCGTAAGAGCCACTAGGCTCCATCTCGCTGGCGAATGGCTTCGGCGCTGACGGTAAGCTGTCTCAAATCAGCTCGCTGTCATTTTATCTGCCGACGGCTAAAACTTATTGGTCGCATAACGGGGGTGGCCGCAACTAGGCGAGAGGGCCGCGCTCTAGGGGACGAAGCGCGGCCCGCCATTTCGGCGCTCGTCTTTAAGAAGCGCGATCCAATCGGGCGAAGCTTCGTCCGATCGGCAGGACGAAAGCGTAAGCGGAAGAAACCCCAGCCCCGCCCAAACCTGATCGTAAGTCCTCGCCAAGAAAGCTTTTATGGCCATCAGCAACCGTGGAAAAAATAGCAGGAAGTTCCGCCTGTCTCTCGGACAGCACAGACGCGGCGCCATGGCTTGTCATCGGCCTGCTAACCGACCAATATAACTTTTGGGGGTTTTCAGCATGCGTAAAAATATCAAGGTGGCCATTGGCGGGGTCGGCAATTGCGCCAGTTCGCTGGTGCAAGGCGTAGAATACTATAGGGATCGTTCGGGCTCTTCGCTCGACGGCATCATGCGACAATCAATCGGCGGGTATCTTTGCAGCGACGTGGAGTTCGTCGCGGCGTTTGATGTCGACCGACGAAAGGTCGGTCGGCCGCTGGAAGAAGCAATCTTCGCGAAACCTAATTGCACTCGCATTTTTCAAAGCGCGCTGCCGGTTTCAAACGTGATTGTCCAAGCAGGTCCAGTCCTCGATGGTGTCGCGGCGCACATGAGCGACTATCCGGATGAAAATGCCTTCCGAGTCGTCGATCTCGAACCGACAGACGTTACCGCTGCGCTGCAATCGTCGGGCGCCGAGGTACTCGTGTGTTATCTCCCAGTCGGCTCGGAACGCGCGGTCAAGTATTATGCGCAGGCATGCCTCGAGGCGGGTGTTGCCATGGTCAATTGCGTTCCCGTCTTCCTCGCTTCTGATGAGGTTTGGGGGACAAAATTCCGGGATGCCGGGCTGCCGATCATTGGGGACGACATCAAAAGCCAGGTCGGTGCAACCATTGTGCATCGCGCGTTGGCGCGGCTTTTTGCCGACCGCGGTGTCGGTCTCGATCGCACCTACCAGCTCAACACCGGCGGCAATACCGATTTTCTTAATATGCTCGAGAGAAGTCGGCTTAAATCCAAGAAGGTTTCCAAGACGGAGTCCGTGCAATCGCAACTGGATGAACGACTCGACGCCCGCGATATACATATCGGCCCGTCGGACTACGTGCCGTGGCAGCAGGATAACAAAGTCTGCTTCATCCGGATGGAAGGGCGCGGCTTTGGAAACGCGCCGATCGAGTTGGAGCTGCGGCTATCGGTACAGGACTCGCCGAACAGCGCCGGCGTTGTCATCGATGCGATTCGTTGCGCGAGGCTGGCGCTAGACCGCGGCGAAGCGGGTCCGTTGATAGCGCCTTCGGCCTATTACATGAAAAGTCCGCCACGACAACTACGCGACAGCGTTGCGCTTGATGCTTGTGACGCTTTTATCGAGGGACGTCGGTTTGAAATTCCTGGAGACGAAGCGAGTTCAAGGATCATATCAAGCTCGCAACGTTCGTAGGTTCGCCCTTAGATCAGCATGGCGTCGTGTCCGGCTCAGCGCACAGGCGCATGGTGATGAACGGGCCGATTGAAACGCTGCTGTTCGACTTCGGTGGCACTCTCGACGCTGACGGCGTGGCCTGGAAGGAGCGCTTTCACGCGCTTTATCACGCTGACGGGCTGGATGTGGCAAACGATGCGTTCGCGCTCGCTTACTATGCGGCGGATGCCCCACTTGTTGGAAGCCTGCCGCCCGCGACTGATCTCGCAGGAACAGTCCACGCTTTGACCGTCAACCTTGAAAGAGAGCTTTCCCGCTGTCGTGCTGGAAAAATATCGGAGAGCGGCAGTGACCGTGGGAGGCGGATTGCATCGGGCTTCATGTCAGACTCCGAAGCCGCCTTTGAGCGCAATCGCCCGGTCCTGAAGACGCTAAGCGAACGCTTTCGGCTCGGCATTGTGTCGAACTTTTACGGCAATCTCGAAGCAGTCTGTGAAGGTGCCGGTCTATGCCATTTTTTCAAGGTCATGGTGGATAGTTGTTGTGTGGGCGTTGAAAAGCCCGATCCCGCAATCTTCCGTGAGGCCCTCGAAAGACTTGGTGCGACGCCGGAGAAAACGGTACTCATTGGCGATTCATTGCGTCGCGATCGGGAAGGGGCCCGCCGCATGGGCATGCGCTTTATCTGGATCGCCCCGCAAGATGTCCAAGCTGCGCAAAGCGAACAGCATGCCCAACCCGCCGTGACCGACCTGCGGGCACTTGCGAAAGTTTTGCAATGATCCGGCCATCCGCACTACAGGGCGGTATTATTGCCGCAGGTGAGGGGACCCGCCTGAGGGCAGACGGATTTAGCGTTAGCAAACCGATGGTGCGGGTAGCAGGACGGCCGCTAATTGATCACACTCTTGAGCGCTTCCGTGCGGCCAGAATTCGCAAATTATCGATCGTCATCAACGAAGCGAGCGATGATTGCCGCCAATGGCTTGAACACTACACCGGAGATTTCGACCTCGACATCGTTGTTCGGAGCACCCCGTCTTCGTACGCTACGTTCCGGCTTGTCGCAGATCGGCTAGCCGGTGCGCCGGCAGTTGTCACGACGGTCGATTCGATCATGCCAATTGACGATTTCCGATTGTTTGTGCACTCGGCTTCTGCTTTTCCGGCGAACACGATGGTGCTCGGCGTGACCGAACAAGTCGATGACGAAAATCCGCTCTGGGTTACTTTGGATCAGTCGGACGGGCGCATCCGGCAAATCGGAGGACGCGAGGGTACTCACGTAACCGCAGGCCTCTATCGGCTGCCAGAGGAACGGCTTGCCGATCCCGCGACCGCTTTTGCGAGGCTTCGTGACTATCTCGGGTCGCTGGTCGCCGACAATCAGCCTGTTTACGGGGTTATTCTGCCTTGCGTATTCGACATCGACCGCGCCCGTGACATCACGGCCGCCGAAGCAGCCGGGATTGGCTGTCAGCGCGAGACGTCCGAACGATGAGTGGGTCCGCTAAAACATGCCGGGGCATCTACCGAGAGCTCGGTCACTCGCCGGGCCGCGTCGACGACGATCGCGCCATCATGAGATCCGTCGCCGATGCCTTGGAGCTGCGGGGCTTCACCGTTGAATTGGTTGACGCTTGTGCTGCGCTCGACACGCGTTGCGCTAACATGTTCGTTATGTGCGAGTGCACGGAAGTTCTTGATCGCCTTGCGGATGCACAGAATGCGGGCTCGGTGGTCGTCAACTCACCGAGCGCGATCCGCAACACTTACCGTCACCGGATGGTCGAGCTTTTTGCGCAGCATCATGTTCCGGCACCGGTCAGCCAGGTTGTCGCCAGCAATGCGTGCGGATCCCGGCCCGCGGCGGGCGTCTGGGTCAAGCGCTATGATTTCCATGCAACGCAACCTTCCGATGTCATTTATGTTGCTTCGGATGCGGGATGGCATGAGGCGCTCGACCGATTCGCACGGCGCGGCATTCCATTCGTAGTTGCCCAGGACCACGTCGCGGGGGATCTTGTAAAATTCTACGGGGTGAGAAGCGAAAAAGCGTCAAGAGCTGCCAATTGGTTCGAGTGGTTTTATCATCGTGACAAGGGAATGCTCGGGCATTTTTTCGAGGTCTCGCATCTGCGGGAGGTGGTGTTTGGAGCTGCAGCCGCTCTCGGCCTTGAGATTTTTGGTGGCGACGCAGTCATCCAGGAAAATGGCAAGGCAATGATTGTCGACATCAATGCTTGGCCGAGTTATGCCCGCTACCGCGACCACGCGGCACAGGCCATAGCGGATCATTTGGCGGAGCGTTTCGAACGTCGCGTGCGTCTCGTATCGCGTGAAGGAGTTAAGTCATGAAAGGTGCGGCGTCCCCGAATATAGTGTCCGCGGAAAAAGACGGCGTCGAACGGCTCACCGTGCCTGGTCCAAGATCGAAAGCGCTCTTCGACCGCGAGGCCGAGGCGATGGCACCAGGCCTGCAATCGATCGCCCTCTATTCGCAGATTGCCATCGATCGCGCGCAAGGCTGCACAATTTATGACGTCGACGGGAACGAATATCTCGATTTCATCGCCGGCATCGCGGTCGGCAGTGTCGGTCACTGTCACCCGCACTATGTGAAACGCATCAGCGACCAACTGACGCGCTCCACCTTCGGCAGTTTTACGACCGAGGCCCGCACACGCTTCCTCGCCCTTGTGAGTAGTCTCCTGCCGCAAGGCATCACGCATATTCAGCTCTTTTCCGGTGGCGCAGAGGCTGTTGAGGCGGCCTTCCGGCTTGCCAAATCCGCCACGAAGAAATTCGAGTTCGTCGGTTTCTGGGGCGGCTATCACGGCAAGACTGCGGGGGTGATGGGTCTACTGGGCGGCGGCTTCCGCAACCACCAAGGCCCTTTTCCGCCGGGAATGCACCTGTCGCCCTACGCAAACTGCTATCGCTGTCCTTGGAAGCTTGAGCATCCGTCCTGCGGTTTGGCTTGCGCTGATCATCTGCGCAACGTTATCAAGAACGAGACTCAGGACGAAGTTGCTGCGCTCATCATGGAGCCGATGCAGGGCACGGCCGGCAATGTCGTTCCGCCGGATGATTTCGTTCATGCCGTACGGGAGATCGCTGATGAATTTGGCGCGCTCCTGATCGCCGATGAGATCCTGACCGGATTTGGGCGTACTGGAACAATGTGGGCGTCCGAGCAATTCGGCCTAAAGCCCGACGTCATGACGATAGGCAAAGGGATGGGCGGTGGTTTCCCACTCAGTGGTGTCGCGTCGTCATACGCGCTGATGTCTGCCAAGCCATTCGGTGAGCCGAGCGGTAGTTCGTCCAGCTACGGCGGAAATCCGCTTGCTGCTGCCGCTGGCCTTGGCGCGGTTGAGGCCATCATCAATGAAAACTTGGTCGAAAATTCCGCGCGTGTCGGCAAGATAATGATAGATGCCCTTAAGAAGCTACAGGAAAAATATCGGTTCATCGGCGACGTGCGCGGGCGCGGCCTTATGATCGGTGTCGAGATGGTGGCCGATCGCAAGACCAAGGTACCTTTGGACAAGACCATTACGCGCGCGCTTTTCCACGCGGCACTCGAGCGCGGCCTGGTGACAATGTCGTATTCGCACGTCATTCGCATTAATCCGCCGCTGGTGATCACCGAAGACGAAGCGCTGCGCGGCGTGGACATCCTCGACAAGTCATTTGGTGCGATCGCAAGACAATTCGGGTTGGACTGAGGGTGCGGTGTTGCGCGGTGGCTTTATCGGGTTCGGAAACGTTGCCGCGAAAGGCCACTTGCCGGGGTGGCAATCCGTTGAAGGTGTCCAGATTATCGCCGCAACTGACGCGGTTGCGAACCAGGGCACGCCCTTTCTGAAGGCATGTCCCGGGGGGCGATGGCACGAAAGCGTAAACGACCTGCTGTCCCACAAGGCGCTCGATTTCGTCGATATCTGCACGCCGCCGAGCAGCCATGCATCGCTCACCAAACGCGCGCTCGATGCGGGTCTCCATGTGCTGTGCGAAAAGCCTCTTGTGACGCGATTAGAGGACGCGCAAGCGGTAACGACCGCTGCGGCAGCCA
>DASRAF010000297.1:0-43220 GCA_035638295.1 Pseudolabrys sp. | reverse complement strand
ATTGCAGCACCTGTCACTGGAAATGTTTCGGCATCAGACCGGTATAAAAATCAGTCACGTTCCCTATCGTGGCGGCGGTCTTGCCCTTAACGATGTCATGTCGGGACAGGTGAAGTTCTTTTTCGCCAACGGTTCGTCGGTGGTTGGACTTATCCAGGGCGGTAAAGTGAAGGCGATCGCGCATACAGGAAAGGGCAGGCTGGCCAGTCTGCCCGATATCCCGCCGGTGTCCGACACGCTATCCGGCTTCGAAGCTTATGAGTGGAACGGGGTCTTTGTGCCCCACGGCACGCCGACGTCGATTGTGAAGACACTCAATGCCAGCATCAATGACGCGTTGCGTTCGCCGCTGGTGGTCGAACGGTTCAATCAGCTCAATATCGACAGCCGTACAACGACGCCGCAGGAATTCGGTGCCTTTGTGCAGGATCAGATGGCTCTGTGGAGCAAAGTGGTGAAGGAAGCGAATATTCGGCTCGGATGAGCTCGTCTCGCGAGATTCCGCAAGAACCGCCGCGCATTGCCGGCCCGGTCGCGCAGCCCTCAGCGCCACGTGAACGCCCGCCGCCGAATGCGTGGGATACGCACGCCCACATTTTCGGACCATCAGACAAATTCCCTTATACGGCTGGTCGCGGCTACACACCGCCCGACGCGCCGGTCGAGCGTTACGTGGCGCTGCTCGATCATCTTGGATTCACACACGGCCTGCTGGTGCAAGGCAACGCGCACGGCTTCGATAATCGGGTGTTGCTCGATGCGCTGGCGCGCTATCCGCGGTGGCTGCGTGGCGTGGCGATAACCGATACGCGGGTCCAGCCTTCGACGCTGCGGGACTGGCACCGGCTCGGCATGCGGGGACTGCGGTTTCATCTCTTCTCGGAAGTCGGCCGTCCTGGCTACGTGCGCGGTGTCGGGCTCGAGGTCTTCCAGGTATTTCGGACTGCCTTGCGTGAACTTGGCTGGGTCGTGCAAGTCTTCTGTGACTGGCGGCTGATGGAGGACTTAGCCGCTACCTTTCGAGACATCGCGCGAGAGATGCCGTTGATCGTCGATCACATGCTTCACATCCCCGCCGGGCAAGGTACGCAGGATAGAAGTTTTCAGGCGCTGCTCCGGCTCGTCGGCGAAGGTCATGTGTATGTGAAATTGTCCGCGCCCTACCGATTGTCTGATCGATTCCCCGACTATCCGGACGTGAGGTCGTTTCACGAGGCATTGCTACGCGCCAACCCGGAGCGGCTGATGTGGGGAACGGATTGGCCACATCCGTCAATTCCAGGCGAAATCATGCCGGACGATGGACACCTGTTCGACCTGTTCTGCCAGTGGACCCCGGACGAGCAGATGCGGCGCTGTATTCTCGTCGAGACTCCAGCGCGCCTGTTCGGGAACTAGGGGTCATACTCGGGCCGCTTTTCCAAGGCCTTATAACGACATGCGCCTGCCAAGTTGCTAGATTACCTCAAGGGGCACACCAAAAATCGGTAACATTTTGGTCGCTGAGGACGACTTGGATGGGAGCCTGATGGTTCGGTAGCAACGAGCCGTGGTCGTGGTTAGTGGGGAGTAGCGTATGAGTACACCGATCCGGCAGGTCGAAGTGAGTCCGGAAGATCCGAAATTTTATGCGCCACCCAGGTGGCGCCGAGGTGAGGTTGTGGCGCCGTCGATTCAGCCCTCGCTGAGGTCGACTGAGTTTCCGGTTCCGCAGCCCTATCCCGACTGGACGTCGCATGGCGGTGAAGTCTTGGCAGATGAACGTGGGCGCTCGATCTACGAGCCCGTCGCGGATGCATTGCCGAAAGTTCGCAAGCATTTGGCACGGCATGGGAACGGCAACATGCGTGTGACCGCGCTTGCCATCGCAGCCGGCGTCGTGCTTTGGACCGCAGTCTGCGTTGTGCTGGCCCTCGGGCGACTCGATGTCATCAATTTCGAGCAATTGCGAAACGGACTGCCGTCGGCAAAACGCGCGGCGACGTCAGCGGTCGCTGCGCCGCAGTCCATAAATGTAGCGCTGGCCGAAACTACGAAAGAGGTGGTGACGCCGACGCCAGCTAAAGAGTCTGTAACACTGACGCTAGCCGAAGAGGTTGCGACGCCAACGCTTGCTGTTGCCGACGCGATCGGAGAGTCCAACGCGGCACTGCCGCTCGCAATCAAGGTAACCAACGCCGCGCCCGGAACGATGATCACGCTCAGCGGTCTTGCTGCCGGCACGAAACTGAGTTCCGGGGTCGTTGCAGGGGAGGGGCAGTGGCGAATCGCACTGGACGATCAGTCCAGCATCACCGACGGTCTACAAAGCACCTTTGTTACGCCGCCACCCGATTTTGTCGGTCCGATGACAATCATCGCCGAACTGCGCAGCGGAACCAACCAGGCAATAGCGCGCGCTCCCGTGCGATTGACCTGGCGTCCGAGCGCGATTGATCTTGGTGAGACCGTGAAGCCTACTCCGTGGGCACTGTCCGTACCAGTTGACGACAGCGCCGCGCCGAAAGAGGCCGTGCTCGCATGGCAGGATGAGCCTACAACGAGGGGCGTGTCCTCGCAGCCTAAAGTCCGAAAACACATATCCAGCGCGTCCAGATCGCATGCGGCCAAGAATCAGCACGTCGCGAAGAAACGACAGCACCGTGCGACGTCACTGGCCCAGGACCCGGAGGCGACCGTAACGCCGTGGCGCGAGGTCCGTTCGCCATTCGCTTACGACTTCTCGGCTGATCGCCACGCCGCTCGAAGATCGTCGTGGAGCGACGGCGTCCAGAACATTATCGATCGCAGTTGGCAACGATGCACGTTCAACTGCGACAGGGATATTTTGCGCTGAAAAATCAGGCCGTGTTTGTCCACAATTGCTTTGAGGCGCGGCGCGCACCTTCGGTCAACGACTGAAGTTTAAGCCATACAATTTTCGTATCGACCTGCACGCGCCCGGCAAAGGTGCCGAAGCCGCAGTCGACACCTGCGACAACGTTCTCGCGCCCGACCACCGAGGCAAAGTTCAGGATACGATCCGCAACGACTCGTGCGCGGCAGGCTGCGGATGCGATTCACGTCAGAATCCGCGCATCACCTCGGTGACGTGTTCGACATTCGGCGGCGTCGAGAAGCAGTGGCCGACCAGTTTCCGCCACTCGTGAAAATCGGGTGACTCGCGAAAATTCTTGGTATGATTTTCCAGTGTCTCCCATTGGACGAACAGCCGGTAGCGCTGCGGTAATTCGTGCGATCGTTGCAAAGTCATAAATTTGCAGCCCTTGGCGCGCTTGAAAATCGGCGTAGCTTTCTTCACGCCCGCTTCGAACTCGGCCTCCATGCCGGGTTTCACATCGATCTGTGCAATCTCAAGAATCATGGTCGGAAGCTTTCGTTTTGTTTGGCCGCGGCATTATGGGTGATCGGCCCGCCGGCTGCAAAGGGCAGACCGTTGCGCCGGTAGCTCAGAACGCCCGCAGCCGCCGCAACGCCCAATAGCACGTGAGGCCGGCGGCCAGTGCGACCAAAGCCGCCAACCATGTGCCACCCTCGGTGTTCTGGAATGGCATGTCCTTAGTGTTCATGCCGAAGAAGCCCGTGACCAGCGTCGGCGGCAGCAGACATGCCGTCAGAATCGAAAGCGTGAATAACCGCCGGTTCGTCACCGCCATCATCTTGGCGTCGAGTTCATCAAGCAACAGGCGTGCTCGCTCGTGCAACGAGCCAACCTCATGGTCTATCGCATCGAGCTTTTGTGCCAGGGCGCCGATGGCACTGGCTACCTGCGCATCATGAACTGCAAGCCTCGGCTCAAGGCGATGAAACATGCCGCGAAGTTGGGCGAGCTGCCTGTGTACGCGCACCGACTGCAAGCGGACGCGCCCGATGCGTTGGCGTTCGTCGTCCGGGTCCTCGTGCAGAACGTGATCCTCGGCGCGGTCAAGTTCGTCTCCGAGCGTTTCAGCCATGCGCGCAATGGCATCTGCGAACTGGTCGATAACGGCATCGAGAAACGATATGGCGGTCGGGAAGCGTTTTCCGCTTTCGATTGCCCGCCGATTGCTTTCGATCGAATGCGCCGGGCGCTGGCGGGCAGTTATCAGCATGCGTTCGGTCATAACGAAACGCAGCCGCACAAGATTTTCACCCGGTTGTGCGAATTCCTGATGCAGATCCGGCACCACGCCGACAATCTCGTGGCCGAGGATATCGAGGCGCAGGTGGCGGTCAGGGCCGGCAAGGACTTCGCGCGCCAGATCCGAGATTGGGGCGCGTTGTGCTATCCAGTTACGGCAACGTGTGTCGGCCAGCCCGAGGTGCAGCCAGATCCAGCCGGCGCCGATCTCGGCGAGCACGGCTTCAATTTTGTGCTCGGGAATCGGCTCGGCAGCGCCATCGGGCCTGAAACGATAGGCCCAGACAATGCCGGTGGCAGGGGTCGCATCGGCCAGATCGCTAGTGTCCATGGCGGTTGTCCTCTCTCGCTGACCACGTCAGCGAGTGGGACCGGTGCTCATGACAATACGATGACAGCACTATTCCGCGGCCTCTTGCGCGGCGTCGATGAAGCCGCCGGACTGGCGCCGCCACAGCGCGGCGTAGTGCCCATCGCGGCGCAGCAATTGGTCATGCGAACCCTGTTCAACGATGCGGCCGTGATCGAGCACCACAAGCCTGTCCATCTGCGCGATAGTAGACAGGCGATGCGCGATCGCGATCACGGTGCGCCGCTCCATCAGAGTGCCGAGACTCGATTGGATTGCGGCCTCGATTTCGCTGTCGAGTGCGGAGGTCGCCTCATCCAGTACGAGAATGGGCGCATCTTTCAGAATCACGCGCGCGATCGCCACCCGCTGCCGCTGACCACCCGAGAGTTTCACGCCACGTTCGCCGACATGCGCGTCATAGCCGCGGCGCTCTTTCCAGTCTTCCAGCTCCACGATGAATTCATGCGCGTGCGCCATTTTGGAGGCCGCAACGATGTCGGCCTCGCTCGCATTGGGGTGCCCGTAACGAATATTGTCACGGATCGAACGATGCAGCAGCGATGTATCCTGGGTGACCATCGAGATCTGTGTACGCAGGCTCTCCTGCGAGACCGTAGCGATGTCCTGACCATCGATGAGGATGCACCCGCCCTCCAGATCGAAGAAGCGCAACAGCAGATTGACCAGTGTCGACTTGCCGGCGCCGGAGCGGCCCACCAGCCCGATCTTCTCACCGGGCATGACATCGAGCGTTAGCCCGTCGATCAGACCGCTTTCGCGGCCGTAACCGAAGCGAAGGTCCTCGAAACGAATGTGGCCGCGCGTGACCGTAAGCGTTCGCGCTCCCGGAGGATCGCTGAGAGCAATCGGCCGCGCGATCGTCATCATGCCTTCCTGCACGACGCCGATATTCTCGAAAATGTCGGTTACCTGCCACGCCACCCAGTGAGAGGCGCTGATGATCTGCGTCGTCATGGGCAGCGCCATGGCAACCGTTCCAACGCTGACATGGCCGTAGCGCCAGAGGACAATGGCGAATGCACCGGTACCCGTGATCAGCAATGCGTTTAGAAAGATAAGCGTAAGCGCGAACAAGGTGTTGAGCCGGAGCGATTCATGAAAGCGGCCGGTGTGGGTGTCGATCGCCTCGCGCACGTAGGCATCTTCGTCTCGCGCTCGCGCAAACAGCTTCACCGTGACGATATTCGTGTATGTGTCGACAATGCGGCCCGTCAACATCGAGCGCGCTTCCGACATCACCTTCGACTTGCTTTGCATGCGCGGCACGAAATAGCGCAGCATCACGATATAGCCTGCGAACCACAGAAGGACCGGCAAAGCCAGCCAGCGGTCGGCAGAAGCGAGCAGGATCAGAGACGAAGTGCCGTAGATCAGGATGAACCAGACAGCCGTAAGGAGCGAAACAAGGCTTTCGCGGATCGCGGGTCCGGTCTGCATCACGCGCGTCGCGATGCGACCCGCAAAATCGTTCTGGAAAAACGCCCAAGACTGACGAGATACGTGCCAATGGTTCTGCCAGCGAATGCGGTTCGAGACATTCGCCGCGATCGCCTGGTTCATCAGCAGATGCTGCGACGTGAAAGCGGCGGGACGCAGCACCAGCAGTACCAACGCCATGCCGACCAGCCACGGCCAGGCCGTGGCGAGCAATTCTTCCGGCTTGCTTTCCGTCACCAGTGTGACGACCTTGCCGATGAATACCGGAATCAGCACATCCAGCAGCGCGACAACAAAGCCGATCGCAAAAAGCCCCATGAACAGCATTTTTGCCTGGCGAGCGAAATGCCAATAGAACGCGGCCAGGCCGGGCGGCGGTTCAACGCCATCCGGCGCCGCGGTCGGCGTCAGGGTTTTCTCAAAAAACCGGAACATTGGAACACTCAAACGCCACGCGCGACGCTGGGTAGCATCGCGCTGGGCCGTTTCTGCAGGCTTCGATTCGAAGTCAAGCTAGGGTCGCATCGTGACCGGAGCGTGGCAACGGTGGGCCCGCAACCCGCCTACGCACGCGCGTACTTTCCGCGTCCGAAGAATCGGTCTTTCTGATCATCTGTAGCCTTGTCCCGTACAGACTTGAGCGCTCCAACCTGAGCCAGCGCACGCTTGATCGCCTCGCGTCCGGCGATCTTGTCCGCCCACAATTTGATCTTGGGAAATTTGGCCGGGTCGATGGCCAGCAATTCAAAATTGCGTAACCAAGGCCAAGCCGCGATGTCGGCAATCGTGTAGTCGGCGCCGGCAATATAGGGGTGCCCCGACAACCGTGCTTCGTAGAGGTCGAACAGCTTGAGAATTTGCGTGCGATAACGGCTCGCGCTGTAATCGTGGCCGGGCCCGGCGAATTTGCTGAAGTGTACGTGCTGGCCGCCCATCGGGCCGACATTGGCAACCTGCAGGATCAGCCACTGCAGCGTGTCATATCGCGCGACTGGATCATGCGGAATGAACTTGCCGGTTTTCTCAGCGAGATAGAGGAGGATCGCGCCGGATTCGATAACGGTGTAGGGCGCTCCTCCCGGGCCGTCGCTGTCGACGATTGCCGGCACTTTCAGCAGCGGATTGACCCTGGCAAACTCAGGCGTGAATTGCTCACCGGCCCACACGTCCACTGGTTTGACGTTGTAGGGCAGCCCGCATTCCTCAAGCATGATGAAAATCTTCTGCACGTTCGGACTGGTCAGCGCGTAAAGGTCGATCATAAGAATTGTCTCGTTTGAAGGGACCGCGGACTGCGGCCGCTCTCTATAGACCAGGAGGAGCCTTTCGGGCCAGTGGCCCTGCGGCCTGGCGCAGGCACGCGGGACAAAGGCAGTCCTCGTCAGTGCTCGCTGCCGCCGTGACCCGGAAAGGCTCGGCCGCGCACCAGCAGTCGCCACCAAGCCCACAGTCGAATGCGGTGCCGCAGCGGGCGCAAGAGAGGCGACGGGGGCCTGCTTCGTTCGAAGTCACGTGGCGAGCCTGCGCGCGGACGGCATTGAACGCAAGAATGTCACACGGCGGAAGCCGAATCATGCCTATGGCAGACGCATGGCATTTCCCTGGATCATTGATTTTGTGGGTGTTGCGGGCGCGCTGCTCACCACTTTGTGCTGGTTGCCGCAGGTGCTTAAGACCGTGCGCGAGAAAGAGACTCGCGCGCTGTCACTGCCTGCAACAAGCGCCTTTACCCTCGGTATCCTGCTCTGGTTGATTTACGGAATCGCGATAGGCGATTGGCCGCTGATCGGATCGAACGCTGCTACGCTCGCCTTGATGGCACCTATCCTCGCGATGAAATTGCGATACGGCTGACATCGACCTTTCGTAGCGACTCCGATTGACGCGACTTTTTCCATCGAGAACACTCGGCCGGCAAGCAGGCCAATGTCTTGATAGGAGTGTCTCATGAATCGGGTTGCGACGTTTGTCATCGCCATGTTGTTCGGAACCGCCGCAGGGGCAGCCGAATACATGGAGAAGACACCATTTCAGTTGTCGCGAGCGTTCTCACCGGGCGTCATCACCTCGGGCGGAACCATTGTCTGGGTCGCGGGGCAAACCGCGACGCAGGATAACCAGGGCAATAACATCGCAAACAATTTCGAGGCCCAGGTCAAACAGGTGTTCGCTCAGGTGGACGGCGTTCTGAAGCGTGCTGGTGGCAGTCTCGACAACGTCGTGACCATGACGGTCTTCATCAAGGAATCCCGTTACGGAGACAGGTTCGTCGAAATGCGCAAAGATTTGTTCAGGGACGGAAACTACCCTGGAAGCGCTTTAATAACCGTCACCAATTTTGCCCGCCCTGGTATTGAGATAGAAGTCCAGGCAGTCGGCGTAATCGGTGACGCTTGCTCGGCCGACAATCCGTGCTCAGCCGAAGCCAAGGCCAAAAAAGCTCAAGGCAAATAGTGGGTAGATACACGACTAAGCCCTCGGGGGACGTCGCCGCTCCTGGAACCATGCCCGGTACTGCGTCATCTTTGCGCGTTGTGCCGAAGGTGCGTGTCGCTTGCAGGTCGAAGCTTCCGCGCTGTTTTCCGGCGCCCCCCACCGCAGCTCGACGCAGTCATTCACGTTGTACGCCATCTCAAGCGCGCGCATGCGGGCGACCACATCTTTCAGTGCGAGTGTCCATTGGGAGCCGTCGGTCCGTGTATATGAAAACTTGCGTTGCGCCAGCTCCGACGCGAGAACACTCTCCAGTTCGGCTTTTACGTCCGCCGCACTTCGGTCCTTCGGCATTGCGAATCGCTCCGGTCGCCGCGCCACGCGGTCCGGGAATCCACGCACCACATCAATCGCGATCAGCAGACGCAGATCGCGCGCCGGCGTCGCGAAATCCTCCCATGCTCCAGTCGTCTCGAAGATCGTCGCTCCTTCCGGCATCTCGGCATCGCCGTGTCCGCTGTTCTGGAACTTTCGTCCATTCTCAACAGATGTCACACGCGCCTTCACCTGTTCTTCGAGCGCCGTGATGGCCTCCTTCATCGCCCGCAGCGGATCAAGTGGGGCCGGGGACATTACGTCGTCCATGCGGTCATAAAAGGCTTCAACGCTGAGCCGCGTCTGGTCCAGCGAATAGTCAGCGTACTGAGGATTTTTTGCGATTTCGGCGTTGGTCAGCCGCCTCAATGCGCCGTTCTCGAGCACGATCGGCCGAAAACGCTTGAATCCGGGGCTTCCGAGCGCCGGATCTTGCGCAAACAGGAAGTTGCCGCGCCAAAATCGCTTTCGTGCGACTGTCCCGTCGGGTTGCCCGTCGACCGCGAGGAAAACGCCCGCGGCATCAACCGTCTGCGGCACGCGGCGCACCAGCATCAGGATGTGCCCGTACGGATCCGCGTACACAGTTCCGGGGCGCAGCGTTTCCTGCTTTAACGGCACCGGATAGTAATCAGTGTTGTCGTCGCTCGCCGGCGTCCGTCCGGTGCCGGAGTGAACGCCGTCGGCAACGACGCGCATATAGTCGCCGAACGTCGCCGCAAGTCCCGGCCGCTTTGCGCCCTCGGCGGACTGGATGCTCGCCCAGCCGAAGCACTTTGGCGGCTTTCCGGCTCCGCCGCGCGAGCACTTCGAGAAGCCGAATGGCAATCCCATTTTGAACGCGAAATATGCGCGCAAAAAGTACGGGAGATCGGCGCAATCGGGACGAAGCACCATCTTCATCTCGTCTTCACCGAGACCCAGATGATTGAACAGGATGTTTCTCGATCGATCGCGCAGCACCTCGTGCAAGGCAGGCCACGATGGCGCCGCATCGAGCGGTGCATCGAAAAGCTTCTCCACCCATGCAGAAAACAGATTTTCTGTCGCACGATTCCATGTATTGCGAAGAGGCCAGACAGTGCCTGCCGTCGCGCCCGGTCGCGGCGGCTCGTCGCCACGCACGGCTATCTCACGCGTACAGTCGCTGCCGGCGAGCGTCGCGCGCCATGTCCCCGCGGCGGGGGACTGCACATCGACAAACCAGAAATATGGTGGCCCGCCGTAGCGCTGACGCGATTTCGCCGCGACGCTTCCATCCGGCGCGACCAACGAGAGTTCGCCCTGGATCGGATGCTCGGCGGCAAAGACGACTCGCAAAGGTGCGCCCTTCCACGGCGCAACCGGCGACGACATGACTGCAACGTCAGCATCCTCGCAGGCACTTTTGGCCTGAGTTGGTGCAGCTGAGGAGGCGAAGACCGCACCTGCAATCAGCAGCGGTGCTGTCACGGCAGTGGCAAGGCGTGCTGTAAACATTGAGCCCCTTCCTGAACAAATTGTGAGCCTGGAGCAGGATACTCGATCGGTACAGACGGGCAACCGGCGTCGCGGCGCTTGAATTCAAAATTCGTGTCTATTGTGTGTCGCCACCGCTGGTCGTTGCCGATCGGAGCTAGGGAGTCCACCAGCACATAACCGATCTTGCCGGCCGGTATGACGATTCGCAGGAATGTCGGGCAGGTCACAAAGGGCGTTGCGGTCGGGCAAAGGTCCGCCGGTCGGATCATCGGCAAAACTTGCGAGCATGTCCCAACCGGCGCTGTCCTTGTTGTTCAGACCGAGAGCCGCAGCGAGATTGTCGACGCCGGATTTGCTCTTGTCGGCGCGATCGCCATTTTCACGCAGCCAGGAGAAACCTTGGCCAACCACCAGCTTTGTCAGCGCGCGACGATTCTTGCGCTGTGCCGCTTCGTTCATCTGCTTGCGAAAAGCCTCGAACATCGCATCGCTTATCGCATGCGGTGGCGTGACCGAGACAACCTTGTAAGGGCCCGCCTTGGTGGGAGGTGGCGGCTGCTGACCGCGCGGTTGGTTTGACCATACGCAAAAGACGCAAACAGCAAAGTTGCGAAAACTGAAACGAGAAAACTGCTGCGCATTGTAATACTCCCGGCCACCGCGCGCGCGAGCCCCCGACTTTGCCAGCCTACCATAGGTCTTTTGGCAGGAAAAAATATGCGATCCCGAGGCGCAAGCCGTCGGGATCGCGAGGAGGGGAACACAGCATAAGACAGAAGCAGCGTGGTGTTAACGAAGGGCTATGACGGCCCGGTGACACTGGAGAACTTCTGCGCTTTGGGGCCGTTATAAGTGACGGCCCCGCCTGATTCGGTTCCGCCAAAGGAAACCCATGCCATTTTATCTCCGTATCTGACGCCGATGGTATTGCTCATCGGTTCGAACGTATTCATGACGGCCGCCTGGTATTGGCATCTTCGCTACAAAGAGGTGCCGATCACTTATGTGATCCTTATCAGTTGGGGCCTGGCCTTCGTCGAATATTGCCTCGCGGTGCCGGCGAATCGTTACGGCAGCGCGGTCTATAACCCAGCACAACTGAAGACGATCCAGGAGGTGATCACCTTCGTAGTGTTCGCCGGGTTCTCTTACTTGTATTTGCAGCAACCGATCACTCTCAGCCAGGGCTTCGGCTTCGCATTGATTGCCGCCGGGGCATTCTTCGTCTTCAAAACGTGGTGACAGTTTCTGCGAATCATTTCGCCGGAACGACACGCAGGATGCGTCCGGATGCGTTGTCGGTGAGCAGATAGACGGCACCATCCGGCCCCTGCCGCACGTCGCGAATGCGCTCGCGCAGTTTCTGCAGAAGACGCTCCTCTTTCACGACCTTGTCGCCCGCCAACTCGAGCCGCGACAGCAGCTCGAACTTCAGCGCACCATTCAGTAAGCTGCCCTTCCAGCCGGGGATAAGGTCGCCCGTGTAAAAAGCCATACCAGACGGAGCGATCGAAGGCGTCCAATGCCAGATCGGGCTTATGACGCCCTCCATCTCGGACTTGCCGGTGCCCACTGGTGTGCCGTCGTAGTTGACGCCAAAGCTCACGCGCGGCCAGCCGAAGTTTTTGCCTTTCGCGATGATATTGATTTCGTCACCGCCCATGGGCCCGTGCTCCTGCTCCCACAGTTTTCCGTCGGCCGGATTGAAGGCGAGACCTTGCGCGTTGCGCAGACCGTAGGCCCAGATTTCCGGCAACGCTCCGTCCGTGCCGACGAATGGATTGTCGGCGGCCGGCGCGCCGTCGGGCGTGATGCGGACAATCTTGCCAATGTGGTTGTCGAGTTTTTGCGCAAACTCTTTCGGTCCGAAGTGGTCGCCGAGCGTGACGAACAGATTGCCGTCCGGCGCCTGCACCATGCGGCAACCGATATTGAGACCGCGCGAGACGGGCCCTTTCTGTCGAAAGATGACTTTTACCTCGTCGAGTCGCGGCGATTCATCGTCGATCAAACGCGCGCGCAGAATGGCGATACGTCCACCGCCCTCGACAGCTTCGGCGTAACAGACAAAAATCGTGTGCGACTGTGCAAAATCGCGAGCGAGCAGGACGTCCATCAGTCCGGCCTGGCTCACGGCGTATACTTTCGGCACGTTCCCGATCGGTGGCGACAGCCGACCATCCATGGCGACGATGCGCATGCGCCCTGGCCGCTCGGTCACCAACATTCGGCCGTCAGGCAGGAATGCGAGCGACCATGGATTCACGAGTCCGTTGGCCACGGTTTGGACTTTCAGGTGGCCGGCGGAACTGGGGAACACCGTATCGGCAGCGCATGCATGGCTGACGATCAGGAATATGATCAACGCCACAACAAGCCGCATGCCGGTCTCCCTGCTGCCGCCTTCAACTGTGAGGCATCGCCGGCAGTGCCGACAGGTCCGTCTAGCCGTGGGTTTTTCTATGACGTGACTGGTTTGGCAGCGAGATGATCGTGACGCCGCCCATTCCGATGAACAAGAGGCCCAGCAACAGGGCAATGGCGAACACGCCGCCTTCATTGTCGATCACGCCGCTCACCACGTCCGCGTGCGCGACGCTGACCGAAACGACGGTGGCGGCAACAAGGGTAGACAAGACAAGGACAACGCTCGTGATAAATTCGGCGATCGCGACGGTCCGGTGCTCGGTACCGAGTTTGCGGTTGGCCGGAGGGTTAAAGCCTGAAGACCTAGTGCTCTCGCGCATGGCAAACCTGAAAATGAGCGCCTCGACAATGTCCACCAGATAACGCCGGAACCCGGCAAGGGTTCGACCCGATTGGGGCGGAGCCGGTTACCAAGCGCGGCGTTTTCGTGGCGAAAAATCCAAAAGCGTCGGCATTCTGGCGCTATTGCGCAGCGGCGAGCTCCGGTTGCCAGTTCATAGGGATATAGCCCGGCTCGTCCGCGACGCGCGCGAGCCAAGCGCGGATCGCCGGAAACCGGCTGAGATCAAAATCCGCCTGGTCGGCGACGTGGGTGTAAGCGTAAAGCGCGATATCGGCGATCGTGAAATGGTCTGCGACGAAAAACCGATGCCGAGTCAGGTGGGTTTCCATGACACCGAGTGCTCGATAGCCGTTTTCCATCCAGTCTTCGAGAGCATGGCTTTGCAATTCGCGGCCGCCCTTGATCAGTGCGAGCCAGAAGTAGGCTGCGCCAATGTTCGGCTCCAAGCTGTGCTGTTCGAAGAACATCCATTGCAATGCCTCGGCTCGCGCGATTCGATCTTCTGGCGCCAGCGTCGAGCCGCCGGCGACATACCAAAGTATTGCGTTCGACTCAGCGAGGTGGCGATCAGGCGCGACCTCAAGCAATGGCACCTGTCCATTGGGATTCTTGGCAAGGAATTCCGGCGTGCGGCTTTCGCCTTTGAGAATGTCAATCTCCACGAGTTTGTAAGGAATGCCCAGGCGGGCCAGCGCAAGGCGAACCTTGTAGCTGTTACCGGAGCGTTGCATCGAATAGAGCGTGTACATCAGATGGAGAGTTTCTCTTGGGGAGTGACGGTCGTCGAAATATGTTCGCCCCCGAACACGGCTGGACAGATAGATAGGACGAATAAAGTCCGGCAAATGCAAGGCCGCAATTCAAAATGACGTAACGAAAAAATTAAAATGCACTCGCTGCAGTGCAGCGAGTAATGCTTAGCCTTCCGCAGCGCGAAAATACGGAATTCTATTCCGCAGCAATCCGGTGAGCGCAGGCATGCTCGTAAAGTGCATAGTTTGATCGGCGTGAAGTCGCGATGCGCGATCCATTCAAGACGTGTGAATTTTGTGATGTGGCACAAGGCGTCAGATAGACAATCTTGCGCGGGTACGGGGTTTTGTTCGGCGGCGATGCGTGCACCAAATTGCCGTGAAACATGGGTGGCCGGTGGGGACGACGATGCCGACACGATCGGTTCGGTCGGCACCGTCGCACCGTCGGCACTGTCGGCGTCGTCGTCGGCGGCTTGAGCCGCAAGGCGTGTCACCGTCTCGTTATCAAGAGTCCAGAGCGGATACGACGTGGTCAACTTGTCGTGACCGGCATCAAGCACACCCTGACTGTGACTCTTCGGAATCACGGCGATATTCATCGCACGCGGCTGGCGTGCCGTCATCGCGCGCCCAGGTGCCGTAATCCTGATGCCATTGCCACACCTCGCCTTTGGGGGGCGCCTTAGCGCCCCGCGTCGGGGGCCTTTTGCGCCAGTCTGGCGAACCGAAAGAAATCCGGTTTGGCCCTGCAGCACGGGCACTTCCGCTGGCCACGGCGCATTCATCGCCCTGACCGATCGGATTGATCGAATTTCTTGACCGAATCGCCACTTGCTGGACTCGTGCGCCCGCATTACGACATGGAGCGCTGCAGCATATTGGAGAGTTTCGATGGCTTTTCTTGCGGACCAGCTCAAGCGCGTCAAACCGTCGGCAACTATCGCCGTCACGGACAAGGCGCGCGCGCTCAAACTGGGCGGCCGCAACGTCATCGGTCTGGGCGCCGGCGAGCCGGATTTCGACACGCCCAACAACATCAAGCAAGCGGCGATCAAGGCGATCGAGAGCGGCAAGGCATCCAAGTACACGAACGTGGACGGGATCGCGGAGCTCAAGGACGCGATCGTCAAGAAGTTCAAGCGCGAGAACGGCCTCGACTACAAGCCGAGCCAGGTCACCGTCGGCACCGGCGGCAAGCAGGTGCTGTACAACGCCTTCGTCGCCACTCTGAATCCCGGCGACGAGGTGATCATCCCGGCACCGTACTGGGTGAGCTATCCCGACATGGTGCTGCTTGCCGGCGGCCAACCGGTCGAGGTCGTCACCAGCATGTCGAGCGGCTTCAAGATGACGGCGCAACAGCTCGAGCGCGCGATCACGCCGAAGACGAAATGGGTGCTCTTGAACTCGCCGTCGAACCCGACGGGAGCTGCCTACACGCGTGCTGAATTAAAATCGCTTACCGACGTGCTGGTGAAGCACCCGCACATCCACGTGATGACCGACGATATGTATGAGCACCTTGTCTACGACGACTTCGTGTTTACGACGCCGGCGCAGGTCGAGCCGTCGCTCTATCCGCGCACGCTGACCATCAACGGATGTTCGAAAGCCTATTGCATGACCGGCTGGCGCATCGGCTATGCCGGCGGCTCCGAGCCGTTGATCAAGGCGATGGCGATGATCCAGTCGCAATCGACGTCAAATCCGGCGGCGGTGTCGCAGTGGGCCGCGGTCGAAGCGTTGAACGGGCCGCAGGATTTCATCGCCAAGCACAACAAGATTTTCAAGGAGCGCCGCGACCTCGTGGTATCGATGCTCAATCAGGCGAACGGCATCAAATGCCCGACGCCGGAAGGCGCTTTCTATGTCTATCCGTCCTGTGCAGGCACCATGGGCAAGACGGCGCCGAGCGGAAAGAAGCTCGCGACCGACGAGGATTTCGTCACCGAGCTCCTGGAAGCTGAGGGCGTGGCCGTGGTGCAGGGCACCGCGTTCGGGCTCGGCCCGGCATTTCGCATTTCCTATGCGACGCGGACCGAAGACCTTGAAGAAGCCTGCCGCCGCATTCAGCGTTTCTGCGGCAATTTGAAGTAGCGGAGCCGTTAGTCTCGCTGGGCACCTCTGGTCATCGCCGGGCCCAAATCCCGGCAATGACAAGGGAAAAGCTTCTTTTTTCGATTCACTTAATCTTATGCTTGCTTCGCTAGGGGCGGCGATGAATTTTCGCGCGGTAGCGCCGTTTCTCGTCATCGCCAGCCTTGTCGGTCCGGCGCGCAGGAGCGCGTCTCATCGGCACGCAGCGTTTGGACGATAACGGCGCGTTGTTTCTCGCCGCGGCCGCGGGCTACTTCAAGGCCGAGGGCATCGACCGTACAATGACGACCTATGAGTGCGGTCGCATGGTGGCAGAAGCGCTTGCATCCGGCACCACCGATTTCCCACTCACCGGGTTCTGCGGCCTCCAACTTCGCCGGCAAGGGCACGATCAAGGCGATCGCAGCGCGAACGCGGGAGAAGCGGTACTACGAGGGCACCGAGCTCGTCGGTTCCAACATCGGGTTCAGCAAGGGTCTGCAGACATTCGAGGTATCTCGGCAAGACGGTCGCGATCGAAACGCTCGGCTCGATCTCTCACTGTCAGCTGGAGCAGATCGCACGGGTCAAGAAAGTCGGCATGAACCGTGTCACGGTGAAGCCGATGCGGACACTCGATGCCATTGTCCACACCATCGCCACCGAAGAAATCGATGCGGGCATCGTGCCGGCCTCGTATGCGCGCGATTTGTTGGCCTCGAACCAGGCCAAGCTCGTCGGGTGGTATTCGGAACTTGACGAAATTCAGTTCGGCGTCCTGTTCGCATCCAGCAAGATGATCGCGATTCGGCAATCGAGAAATTCCTACGTGCGTACCGACGCGGGGTCACCGACTACACGGAGGCGTTGCTGCGCAAGGACCGGAATTCCAAGCGTACCGCAGACGCCAAGTCGCACGAAGCGGCGACAACCATTGCCCGGTATGTTTATCCTGATTGTGGAACCGGCGCCACGGTTGCAGTCAAGGCGAGCGCCTATTATCGACCCGCAGGCGCAGCTCGATGTCGCTGACATCGACCGCCAGATCGCCTGGCACAAGGCACAAGGCCGGTCGACAAGACCGTCAGCGCACGCGATGTCGTTGATCGAGTTTCGTCAAGTAGGGATTTTTCCGCAGCGACGAATCTCTCTTGCCAGCCTCCCCATGTCCTGAGACGATAATGTGACAGGGCCGGGAAACCAGGTCCGACCTCCCCGGCCGGCAAGGGAGGCAATTATGGGACAAAACGATAATGGTCCCAATGGCACGAGGAGCTTGGGTCCCCGGTGTATCGCGCTGGTGGGCCCCTTCCAAAGCGGCAAGACCACTCTTTTAGAAGCAATTCTCGCCCGATCCGGCGCGGTTCAGCGCCAGGGCACCGTAGATGCAGGCACCACGATCGGCGACTCCGGCCAGGAGGCGCGGCATCACAAGATGAGCGTGGAAGCCACTTTCGCCACCACCAACTTCATGGGCGACAGCTACACCTTCGTCGATTGCCCGGGGTCGATCGAATTCATCCAGGACATGCGCAGTGTGTTGCCGGCGGTCGACGCCGCCGTCGTTGTCTGTGAAGCGGACGAAAAGAAGGTGCCGCAGCTGCAGCTGATTATGCGCGAACTGGAAGATCAGAACATTCCGCGCTTCGTTTTCCTCAACAAGATCGACAAGGCCGACAAGCGCGTGCGCGAAACGATCAAGCTGCTGCAGCCCGCCTCGCGCGTACCGCTGCTGCTGCGGCAAATTCCGATCTGGAACGGAGACATCATCTCCGGTTTCGTCGATCTCGCGCTCGAGCGCGCCTTTGTCTACAAGGAGCACGCGCCGTCGGAAATCATCGAGCTGAAGGACGAAAACGTCGATCGCAAGAAAGAGGCGCGTTTCAAAATGCTTGAAACGCTGGCCGACCACGACGACCAGTTGATGGAGCAACTGCTCGAGGATATCGAGCCCCCGCGTGACAAAGTCTTTGACGACCTTGCGAAAGAACTGCGCGAACGCATCGTTTGCCCAGTTCTTCTCGGCGTCGCCACGCGCAGCAACGGCATCTTGCGCCTTTTGAAGGCGCTCCGGCACGAATCGCCTGGCGTTGCCGAAACGTCGCAGCGTCTGGGCGTCAAGGCGCGCAACGAGGCAACGGCACTCGTGCTCAAGACATTCCACACGACCCACGGCGGCAAGATGTCAGTCGTGCGACTGCTCGGCGGCCAGGCCGGAGACGGGACGACCCTGTTGACGCCGGGCGGCGACAGCGCGCGCGTTTCGGGGGTCTTCAAGCTGATGGGCCAGCATTTCGAGAAACGGCCGCAAGCCACCGCGGGCGAAACGATCGCATTCGGCAAGCTCGACAGTGCAAAGACCGGCGACACCTTGTCGTCGGGCAAGCAGCCGCCGGCCGCGCTCATACAGGTGAAGCCTTTTGCGCCTGTGCTGGCCACCGCGGTGCGGGCGAAAGAACGTAAGGACGATGTCAAGCTCGGCCCCGCCTTCACCAAGCTCACTGAGGAAGATCCTTCGCTTACGGTCATACACAACGCGGAAAATCACGAAGTGGTCATCTGGGGGCAGGGCGAAATGCATTTGCGCGTCGCCTCAGAACGGCTGGCCGATCGCTTCCTGGTGCCGGTGTCGACGCGACCGCCCTCGGTCGGCTATCGCGAAACTATTCGCAAGCCCATCACGCAGCGGGGAAGGCACAAGAAGCAATCGGGTGGCCACGGCCAATTCGGTGATGTGGTGCTAGAGATCAAGCCGCTGCCGCGCGGAGCTGGCTTCAAGTTCGAAGACCGCATCACCGGCGGGGTCGTTCCGCGAAACTATATCCCGGCCGTCGAGGAAGGCGTCCTCGATGCCCTCAAGCACGGTCCGCTGGGATTCCCGGTGGTCGATCTTTCTGTAGCGTTGATCGACGGCTCCTACCACACGGTGGATTCCTCAGATCAGGCGTTCCGCACCGCGGGTCGCATCGGCATCGTGGAAGGGCTGCCGCAAAGCCAGCCTGTCCTGCTTGAGCCGATCCATGAAGTCGAAATCGTCTGTCCGAGCGAAGCGACGGCGAAGATGAATGCTATCCTGTCGGGGCGCCGGGGCCAGATACTGGGCTTTGATACCCGCGAAGGTTGGGATGGCTGGGATACCGTACGGGCCCAGATGCCGGAATCCGAAATAGGAGACCTGATCATCGAAGTGCGTTCAGCCACGGCCGGCGTTGGCTCCTTCATCTTCAAATTCGACCATATGGCGGAGCTCATCGGTCGGACGGCCGATCAGATCATCGCAGCCAGGCGCGCGGCCGAATAGGCCGCGCTCACACTTGTGTGATGCGAGTGGACGCGGCGAATCACCATCGTGGACCGGGACAAGCAATCACGCCGCAGCTGAGTAAAATCCTGTAGGGTTACTCGGTTATGGGGAGATTGGGATGTCTTATGTACTAATCACAGCTTTGATCCTTGCCTTCGTAGCGATCATGCACGGATGGAGGATTTATAATCGCTGGACCGTGCAGATTGGACCGCACTCCATTTCCATGAATGCGTCGTGGGTTGGCCTTGTCGTAGCGGCACTTTTGGCGATTTGGGGTTTCTCGCTATTAAGATAAAGTTGGCTTTGAGCAGTCGGCGTTTCTGAAATTGCCAACGTTTGTCTGTTGGCTTTACTCTGATTGGGTTGAGAGACATTAGGGGCAATCACATGGCCAAGAAACGTAAGACAAGGAAAACCAAGAAGCGGAAAACGAAGCGTAGGAAGCGTAGGCGTATATTGGGTGTGCCAATTCCCCAGCTTAGTTAAAGGCTGACATCACACAGGCAACGCCGTCAGGCCGGGCTTGCACCGGACGGGTGCCGCATTTTCGTTTCGTTCGAGGAGCAAGTGACGCGCATCACCTGCTCCTGTGAGTTCGAGGCTTTCTATCTCTGGCCTTGCTGGCCCTGGTTGCCCTGGCTGCCACCTTGGCTGCCGCTAGAGCCTTGCTGCTGACCTTGGCTGTTACCGGATCGGGGGCTGCACCTTCGGAACCTTGGTGAGCGGCCCCCGATTTCACAACTGGCCCGAGATTGGGCCTTCAACGTGGGAGTACATGCGTATGAAGAAGGTGCAGCGAGGTCACGTCCGTCCGCTTTATGACTTAAGGTATCTCCCGCTGCCTAACACCGTAGCGCCTCAGGGATTTGATGTGGCGATGCGAGGCACCTACACATTCGGCCTTTTACGGCAGCCCCTGACTATTTCATTGTTCACTCTATATCTATGAGTACGGTGCATCCGGGGGCTGAGCCCAGAGGCACGCTATGCAAGACCTTATGGAAGCAAAGAAGGCGCTTCAGGAATTCGGGAAGAGAGCCGATCTTGATGCGATAGCCAAGACGAAAGTGACGTTGATAGCTAACGCCTTGGGCGAGGCCGAGCAAAGACTAAAAGCCCTTGAGGAGGTCGTTGAAGAATTGGCAGCAGGTGCCAAACTAGAAACTGTCCGAGGTACGATGGCTAATTCACACTATGTTGCGAAGCTTCTTGGGAGGCATCGGGCCTAATCAGCCCCTCTCCAAAGTCCATTGAACTTCTCACAGTCATCTCAATCGATCGATGACCTAGCCACTCTTGGATTGTTCGCAGGTCAACGCCTCGATCAGCCAACGCATACCCACAAGAGTGCCGAAGGCAATGTGGATGAAGATTAGTGAACCCGCTGCTTCGGCGGTTCGGTTGACAAGGTAGTTAACTGCGAACCGAGTTAGCCGGTCGCTGACGTTCGGAGAGAAACAACCAAGGCAAGTTATCTTTCCGAAGCCCGAGATAACGCCGTATTGCTCTTAACATCTCCCTCCACAGGATGCATTCCTGAGTTCGAGCCTTTCAATCGTCGGACCCATAACATAGCTCGATCAAAGCTCACACCCTCAATCCGCAAATCCACTGCTTCGCTAAAGCGCAAACCGTGCCGCGCTGGATCGGCGCAATGGTCCTTCGCAAATTCTGTGAAATTTTCAAAGGTATGATCTTCGCTTCCTTTCAGCGGAGCTTAGCGCAGTACGAAATCGTTAGCGTGCTCACTATTTGCGTACCGCCTTAGCCAGTAATAATGTCGTGCTGCGAGGTGCAATGAAGAAACTGCTCTGCATTATTGCAGTTGCTGCTATGGCCTTGGTAGCCGCGTCAAGTACGGCTATCGCAGAAACGAAAAAACGGTCTTTATCCGATAAAGCAATTCATCGCATGAAGTCGCCACGGTCAGTACCTGCGCCACTTCGTCAGTGGCCTCCCAACAATCCAACATTCAGGGAATACGAGGAACTTAAACGCCAAGGTTGGTACAAAGAAGATAAGGCTTGATGCGTCTATTAAACTTTCGGCAGCGGCTAGGTCATGAGGCAGTGTTAGCGCAGCTAGCAAGCACGGTCATGAAGTTGCGCATAGCAGCTAGGTCGTGTACTCGTAAATCAGAGCCTGCTTACTACGGATGTACTACGCCTATTTCCACCGTGCTTCGCAGTCTCTTTCACCAACAGGATCAAGCTTCTAGCTTTTCCCGCTAGTTGTTCGACAAACCGATGCCCAAGGCCCAGCTCGTCACTCGCCTGCGAAGTTGAACGCCCAGCCCGCCTGATTTTTTCCTCGTGGGGACAGGACCGTAACCGTGACTTGCCAGTGAGCCCTGCGCCTCGTACCTCTGGAGCAAGGATTCTGGAGCCTGCGCCATGAACGTCATTCGCCGCCGCGGTTGGGAGATCCCCGATCGTCTTGCCACGCCGGAGCATCTGGCCTTCAGCCGCCGGAGTGTGCTGACCGGAGCGGCCAGTGTTCTCGCATTGGCGCCCTATGCGGCGAACGCCCAGCGTTTGACCGACGTTGCCAAGTTGCCGGATCCAAGCGCTGATCTTTATCCCGCGAAGCGCAACGAGAAATACGCTCTCGATAGGCCGATCACCGACGAAAAGGTCAACGGCAACTACAATAATTTCTACGAGTTCGGCACCTCGAAAACGATTACCTCTGCCGCGCAGGCGCTGACGATCCGGCCTTGGACGGTGAAGATTGACGGCATGGTGGAAAAGCCGATGGAAGTCGGCATCGACGATCTGATGCGCAAGCTGACGCTGGAAGAGCGCACCTATCGCCACCGCTGCGTCGAAGCCTGGGGTATGGCGATTGCCTGGACCGGTTTCCCGTTCGCCAAGCTGGTTGAATTCGCGCGCCCGCTCGGGTCCGCGCAATACGTGCGGATGGAAACGTTCCTGGATCCGAAGATGGCGCCCGGTCAGCGGCAGCCGTGGTATCCGTGGCCCTATATCGAAGGCGTGACGATGGCAGAAGCGACCAACGAACTCGCTTTTCTCGTCACCGGCGCCTATGGACATCCACTCGCGCGGCAACACGGCGCGCCGTTGCGGCTCGCCTTGCCGTGGAAGTACGGCTTCAAATCGATCAAGTCGATCGTGCGTTTCAGTTTCACCGACAAGCGTCCGAAGGGCATGTGGGAAGCATTGCAGCCTTCGGAATATGGCTTCTGGGCCAACGTCAATCCGCAGGTGCCGCATCCGCGCTGGAGCCAGGCGAGCGAAGAGATCATCGGCACAGGCGAGCGGCGGCCGACGCTCCTGTTCAACGGTTACGGCGAGTACGTCGCCGATCTCTACAAAGGTCTGGACAGCGAACGCCTCTGGGCGTGATCGACGCTGCCGCTGTACCGGGGCGACCGGCGAGAGTATTGTACCGGCCGTGGAGCCAGCTCTGGAGCATTTTCCATGACCGTCCAACAATCCAACCTTCAGGACATTCAACGCGCGGCCCAGGCCGCGTTGCACGAGCACTGGGTCCTCTTTCTTGTGGAAGGCGTTGTCCTGCTGGTTCTAGGGGCAACCGCGATCGTGCTGCCACCGTTGGCGACACTGGCAGTCACCATCCTGTTCGGCTGGCTGTTTCTCGTCAGCGGTATCGTCGGCCTGTTCACGACATATTGGTTGCGGCACGCGCCGGGTTTCTGGTGGTCGCTGATATCCGCCATTCTCGCCCTTGTGGTCGGTGGCGTGCTGCTGGCTTCGCCTCTGACCGGTGCGTTCTCGCTCACATTGCTTCTGATCGCGTTCTTTATTGTCGAGGGCGCGGCATCGATCATGTTCGCGTTCGATCACAAACGCGAATTGTCCGGCCGATGGGGGTGGATGCTGGTGAGCGGCATTATCGATCTGGCGCTTGCGCTGATGATCTTCGCCGGGCTGCCGAGCACGGCGGCCTGGGCGCTCGGCCTGCTGGTCGGCATCAACATGATCTTCGGCGGCGCGGCCTTGATTGCGATGTCACTGTACGCACGGAAAGACGCCGCTTAGGTCTCTGTCTCGCCGGCCTCCGCTTCAGCCAGCTTGGTTCGCCAGTCCGCGCGCTTGAGCACGAATGAATAGGCCGCCAGCACGAGCAGGCCGACGCTGAAAATCATCAGACTAAGTGAGATCGGTCGGCTGAAGAAGATCAGGTAATTGCCGTTCGACATGATCAGCGACTGTCGAAGGCTCTGTTCAAGAATGGGCGCGATCACCAGACCCAGCACCAGCGGGGCGGGATCGAAATCGAATTTGCGCAGCGCATAACCGACAACGCCCATGATCAGCATGATCCAGACATCGACGATTGAATTGTTCACCTCGTAGACGCCGATGATGCAGAACATGATGATCAGCGGATAAAGATAAGCATAGGGAATCCGCAGCACCGTCACGAACAGCCCGACCAGCGGCAGGTTGAGCACCAGCAGCATGAGGTTGCCGACGTACATTGAGGCGACGAAGCCCCAGAATACGTCGGGATGTTCGTTGACCAGCGTCGGTCCCACCGAAACGCCGTGAATCATCAAAGCTCCGATCAGAACCGCGGTGATCGGACTGGTTGGAATGCCGAGTGCCAGCAACGGCACGAAGGCGCCGGTGGAAGCGGCATTGTTGGCGGTTTCCGGCCCAGCCACGCCCGCAACGGCGCCTTTGCCGAATTCTTCGGGATGTTTCGCGACCCGCCGCTCGACAGCATAGGAGAGAAAGCTCGAGATGATATGGGCCGAGCCCGGGATGATGCCGATGATGAACCCAAGCAGCGTGCCACGCGTGATCGGCATCGCGGCCTCGCTCCATTCCTTGCGGGTCGGCAACAGGTCGCGCACGCGCGGACTGATGATGTCTTTCACGGCGCCGGCACTCGGCGTCGAAAGAATTTCGCCGAGGCCAAACAGTCCGACCGCGACAGGCACGATGCCGATTCCATCGCCCAGTTCGGCGAGATCGAAACTGTAGCGGAAATGGCCTGTCATGTTGTCGATGCCGATCATGCCCAGGAGGAGCCCAAGGCAAGCCATCAGCAATGTCCGGATCAGTGAAGACGACGACATGTAGGCGAGGAAGATCAGCCCGAGGACGAGCAGGGCCGTGTATTCCGGTGGTCCGAACCGCAGCGCGATCGTCGCGAGTGGCGGTGCGACGACCGTGAGCACCAGCACACCGAACGTTCCGCCGATCCATGAGCCGACTGCCGCGATGCAGAGCGCCGCCCCGGCGCGGCCTTTCTTTGCCATGGCGTAGCCGTCGATGCAGGTCATCACCGACGATGCTTCGCCCGGGATTCGCATCAGGATCGAGGTGGTCGAGCCGCCATATTGCGAGCCATAGTAGATGCCGGCGAGCATGATGATCGCTTGCGTCGCGTTCAGGCCGAAGGTTACGGGCAGCAGGATGGAGATGCCAGCGAGGGGGCCAATGCCCGGGAGCACGCCGACGAGCGTGCCCACGAGACAACCGAGAAACGCGTACCACGCATTCGCCGGCGCGAGTGCGACGGAAAAGCCGTGAGCAAGGCTGAGAAGGGTGCTTTCCACCGGTGATCCTAAAATCCGAGCGGGCCGGTCTGCAGGGGCGTCTTCAGCGCGTATACGAACAGCACGTAAGTGATGGCAACCACACCGATACTATACGCCGCCGCTGGAAGCAGCCGGCGCCGCTCGATGACAACAAGCAGCGCGAAGATCAACAAGACATTCGTGGTGAGGAAGCCGAGCCGCTCGAACAGTGCCACGGCCGCAGCGGTTATGGCGACAACCATGCCGGCATGCTTGACGTCGTCCCATGTAACCGTCGCGAAAGGCCTGCTTTCGCCCCCGCGCAACGCCAGCACCGCCCCGAAAAAGATCGTCAGGACGGCGATGATCTTGGGCATGAAGCCCGAGCCAGGCAGGGACAAAGTGCCGGTCGGCAAATCGGTGCTCAGCGCCAGCACCAGCAAGCCGAAACCGACGAAAAAGGCGCCCGCGACATGATCGGCGCGCAGAGTCATGAGAAGTCCCTGACGGTTAGCAAAAAACTGAAGCCCGGCGGTATCGAGGCTCCGACGATGGCAGATGTCATCCTTGCACGCGACCAATGGCGTTTATGGCATCTTCCTGTCGTTTGGCGTCGACGGCCCAGAATGCAGCGAACTCCGGTTGGTCCATATACGCTAATTCCTGACCCAGATTTTCGAGCGTGTCGAGGAATTGCTTGCTGTGCGCGGCCTTGTTGAGCCCCTCACGCAAGACGTTGACGATCGGGGCTGGCGTTCCCTTCGGCGCGAAAATGCCGACCCAGAAATAATATTCGAGATCGTAGCCTATTTCCTTGAAGGTCGGGACGTCCGGCAGTGACTTTGTGCGTTTTGCGCTCGATACGGCGAGGGGTTGTACTTTCCCGGCGCGAATATGCGGCAATGCGATCGAAGTCGGCGACATGAAGAAGTTCACATTGCCGCCGAGCACGGCTGTCACTGCAGGGCCGCCGCCATTGGTCGGCAGATGGCGCATCTCCAGATTGCCGGCCGTTTTTGCAAACAGCACTGTCGGAATGTGCGACGCCCCATAGAGGCCCGACGAACTGTAGATTAGCTTGTTCGGATTGGCCTTGGCGTCAGCGACGAGATCCTTCAGCGTCTTGTACGGTGCGTCCTTGCTGGCGATCAGCACGATGGGGTCGGCGACTATGCGGGCGAGTGGAATGAAATCAGCGTTGGTGAACTTCGGTTGCCGATCGAAAAGCTTGTCGACCGCCGCGAAGCCGGAAATCGACACGATGTGGGACAGAAGAGTGTAACCGTCCGGTTTGGCGGAGGCGGCAAATTGCGCGCCGACGGCGCCGGCCGCTCCAGCCTTGTTTTCAAGGACCACCGGTTGCTTGAACACCGCTTCGAGCGCGGCGTCGAGCGGACGTGTGATCGTGTCGCTTACGCCTCCGGGTGGAAACGGGCTGATCATCGTGATGGCCCGGGTCGGATACACATCTTGGGCGGGCGCGGGGCCGCTCACCAGCGTGGCGGCAGATGCGACCGTACCCACTACAAAACTGCGGCGATCCATTTTGCTCCCCTCCGTTTTTGCCGCCCCCGGCATACGGACTTGCTTACCCCTGAACCCGACCGATCGAATTGACGGCGTCGTCGGTTCGCTTGCCATCGATGTCCCAGAATTTCTGGAAATCAGGACCGTCGAGGTAATCGAGCTGCTGGCCCGCGTTTGCGAGCGAGGTCTTGAACTGGTCGGAATGCGCGGCCTTCTTGATTGCGTCACGCAAAATCAGCACAACCGGTTCCGGCGTTCCCTTCGGCGCAAAGATGCCAACCCACAGATAGTATTCGGTGTCGTAGCCCAGCTCTTTGAGCGTCGGGACTTCGGGCAATTCCTTCGAGCGGGTTGCACTGAACACGGCCAGGGGCCTCAACTTGCCCGCCTTGATATGAGGAAGCGTCGCGGAAACAGATTGAGTGGTGCACTGCGCGTTGTTGCCAAGGATCGCAGTAATCGCGGGGCCGCCGCCGTTCGTCGGCAGGTGACGCACCTTCACTCCACCGGTGGCCTTGTCGAGCAACGCCAGCGGCAAGTGAGTGGCGCCATAGAGGCCGCCCGAGCTGAACACCAGCGTATCCGGGCGCTTTTTGACGTCCTCGATGAATTCCTTGGCCGTCTTGTAAGGCTGCTGGTCGTTGACCAGAAGAACAACCGGATCGGCGACGATCCGCGCCAGTGGGATGAAATCGGAACGCGAGGTCTTCATCGGCCGTCCGAACAATTTGTCGACCTCGGCGTAACCGGAAATACCGGTGTTATGCGAGAGCAGCGTGTATCCGTCCGGTTTTGCGCTGGCGACGACCTGCGCGCCCACCTGGCCGGCGGCGCCGGCTTTGGTCTCGACGACGACCGGTTGCTTCAGGATAGGCTCCATCATGTTCGCGAGCGGGCGAGTCACGATGTCGTTGATGCCTCCAGGCGGAAATGCATTCACGATCGTGATCGCATGCGACGGGAAGCTCTCCTGCGCGAACACGGGGCCAGCCGCCACGAGGGCGGTCGTGCCGACAACGAAACTACGGCGCTCCATCATATTCCTCCGGACGCTGGCAAACGGGGCGATACGCGTTAACCCTGAACCCGGCCGATCGCGTGCACGGCCGCTTCGACCCGCTTGGCGTCTTCGTCCCAGAACTTCGCAAAGTCCGCTTGGTCGAGAAACGCGACTTCGTCGCCGATATTGGCAATGGCGGTCTTGAACTGCTCGCCCGCGGCCGCTTGACGGATTGCGTCGCCCATCACCTTGACCGCGTTTGCCGGCGTATTTTTCGGCGCAAAAACGCCCACCCACAATGAGAATTCGACGTCGTAGCCCAGTTCCTTCAACGTCGGCGCGTCGGGCAAGGACGCGGCGCGTTGCGGGCTGAAACAGGCGAGTGCGCGTAACTTGCCAGCTTTGATCTGGCCGCTCGCGGCCGCAATCGAAGAGACCAGCACCTGCGCGTTGTTGCCGAGGATCGCGGTGATGGCCGGTCCGCCGCCGTTTGTCGGCAGATGTTTCATCTGGATGCCCGCCGCCTTCATGAAAAGCGCGGCCGGCAGATGCAGCGCGCCGTAAAGACCCGATGAGCTGAAGATGAGCTTGTCCGGATTTGCCTTGGCGTCGTCGACCAGTTCCTTGACCGACTTGTACGGCGTCTGGTCGTTGACGACGAGAACCATCGGCCCTGACGTGAGCCGCGCAATCGGGATGAAATCGGCGCGCGTGAATTTGGGCTGGCGGTCGAACAATTTGTCGACTTCAGCGAAGCCCGAGATAGACACGATGTGAATGAGAAGTGTGTATCCGTCGGGCTTGGCGGTGGCAGCAACCTGGCCTCCAACCTGTCCGGCCGCGCCGGCTTTCGTTTCGATGACGCAAGGTTGTTTCAGAATCGGTTCGAGCACGGCGGCCAATGGCCGGCCGACCACGTCGGCGGCGCCGCCTGGCGGGAACGGATTGATGAAAGTTATGGCGCGAGACGGATAGGGGTCTTCAGCAAAAGCGGGGCGCAGGCTGAAGGCCGCAGCCGTCGCGGCGCTCCCGGCAACAAATCGACGTCTGTCCACGTGAATCCTCCCTGGAAACACTTGCTTTGCCGAGGTTTTTACCTCGGCCTTTGTTGGGCCGGATGCTATCGCCCGGCGCGGTGGGCAATCAAGCGTCAATGATCGCAATTGCCCTTGTCCAGCCGGCGGAACCGCCACGTACTTTCACGGGAAAGCAGCTCACCGTGAAGCCCTTGGACGGCAACGCCTCGAGGTCATGGAGCTTCTCAATGTGACAGTAGCCGATCTCGCGCCCAGCGCGGTGCCCCTCCCAGATCAACGATGCATCTCGTGTTTCGGCGTACTTCTTCATCGTGTGAACGAACGGCGCGTCCCAGCTCCACCCGTCGGTTCCAGTCACTCGTACGCCACGTTCCAGCAAGTACAGCGTCGCCTCGCGTCCCATGCCGCAGCCCCTGGAGACATAATCGGGGCGGCCGTAGGCGGCACCAGCGCTTGTATTCATAACGACAATCTCGAGCGGAGAAAGCGTGTGGCCGATGCGCTTGAGTTCGGCTTCAACATCTTTGGCGGTTGCGACATAGCCGTCGGCAAAATGCCGGAAGTCGAGTTTCACTCCCGGCTGGAAACACCAATCGAGCGGCACCTCATCAATCGTGATGGCGCGCTTGCCGTGATCCATCGTCGAGGCGAAGTGCCAGGGCGCGTCAAGATGGGTCGTGCAATGTGTTGTCAGGCGAATCCATTCGATACCCCAGCCTTCCCCGTCGGGAAGGTCTTCTTTTTTCATGCCGGGAAAAAACCTGAGAATGTCGCCGGCGGTCGCTTGATGATCGAGATACTCGATCTTCGGTCCATAGCCCGGCGGATCGGCCGCCACGTCGTTTTCGAGCGGCAGGGAAATGTCGACTATCTTGCGAGCCATTTTGCCTGACCTCCGTCATGCCCGGGCTTGTCCCAGGCATCCATGTCTTTACTGTCTCATCATTCAAGACGTGGATGGCCGGGGCAAGCCCGGGCATGACGAGGAGAGTTCAATGCCCGCTTACTGGGTTGCGCGTTCAAAGATCAACGATCCTGTCGACTACAAAAAATACACCGATCTGGTTCCTGCCATTATCGCGAAGTTCGGCGGCAAGGTTCTGGCGCGGGGCGGACGTTTCGAGATCATGGAGGGGCCGGACAAATTCCATCGTTTCATCGTGATCGAATTTCCGACCCTTGAGCAGGGTGTCGCCTGCTTCAGATCGCCGGAATACGATGCAGCCGCCGCCTTCCGGCGTAGCGGCGCCGGCGAGGTCGAAACCATCATGGTCGAAGGCGTGTGAGCATCCCACCACGCCGTCCATACGACTGGTGTGGGCACGGCGATTGGGCTAGAAATTTTCAAAATGATAATCCGATTGGGAGGCTAGCCATGCTCCGAAATCTGAAAGCAACAGCATTTGCTGGCCTGATCGGGGCGGTCGCCGCGTCTGGTGCGATCGCGCCGGTGGCAGCGCAGGACAAGCAACCGATCAAGATCGGTTTTGGCATTGCGGAGACCGGTCCGCTCGGGCCGAACGGGAAATCCGCGCTGCTCGCGATGGAAATATGGGTCGAGGAAACCAACGCCAAGGGCGGTCTTATCGGGCGACCCGTGCAACTCGTTCACTACGACGACCAGAGCAACCCGTCGACGGTGCCTGGCATTTACAGCAAGCTGCTCGATGTCGACAAAGTCGACGTCATCGTCGGCGGTTATGGCACCAATATGCTGGCGCCTGCGATGCCGGTGGTCGTGCAGCGCAAGAAAGTGTTTCTCGGTCTGTACGGTCTCGGCGTGAACTCGGATTTCAACTACAACCGGTACTTCGCCATGATCCCCTCGGGCCCCGAACCGAAGACATCCTTCACCAAGGGCTTCTTCGATACGGCGATGGCGCAGAATCCCAAGCCGACAACGGTTGCAATCGTTGCCGCCGATGCGGAGTTCTCAAAGAACGCGTCCGACGGTGCGCGCGAGAATGCGCAGAAAGCGGGCTTGAAGATCGTTTACGACAAGAGCTATCCGCCTTCCACCACCGACTTCGCGCCGATTGTGCGGGCCATTCAGGCCACCAATGCCGATCTCGTGGTGATCTGCTCCTATCCGCTCGACTCGGTGGGAATGGTTCTTGCCGCGAACGAAGCCAAGCTCAATCCGAAAATGATTGGCGGCGCCATGGTCGGGCTGCAGTCGACCGTGTTCAAGACCAAGCTCGGCCCTGCGCTGAACGGCTACATGAACTATGACTTCTGGCTGCCTGCAAAATCCCTGATGTTCGAAGGCACGGCAAATTTCCTGCAGAAGTATCAGGACCGCGCCACCAAGGCGGGCGTGGATCCGCTCGGCTACTACATGGCGCCGTTCAGTTACGCCTATCTCGAAGTGCTCGGGCAGGCGATCACGGCGACAAAGAGCGTCGACGATGCCAAGCTTGCCGAGCATCTGCGCAAGAATACGTTCAAGACCATCGTCGGCGACATCTCGTTCGGCAAGAACGGCGAATGGGCGAAATCACGGGTCTTTCAGGCGCAATTCCGCGGGATCAAGGGCAATGGCGTCGACCAGTTCAAGAATGTGGACACCCTGGCCATCATTACGCCGACCGAATACAAGTCGGCTGACGTGATCTATCCATTCGAGAAGGCGAGGCAGTAGGCCTTCCCACCCTGGCCCACGGTCGGGCGTTAACGTACGGCACCGCAAAAATTGCTTTGGTGTGCGCGTTTTAAAGGCAACCGGCGGCCATTGGTCTAATCTTTCGAGACTTTCTGACGCGCCCGGTGGACCATTGCACCAGGCGCTGTCATTATCCGGCCATCGAAAATAAAACGAGGTTTATGGGAGGAAAGAATATGCTGAAAAACCTCAAGTCCCAGACACTGGCGTTGTTCGCCGGAACGGCTCTTGCCGTGGCGGCCGGCGCGATGTTCGTCAGTGGTGCAACGGCGCAAAACAAGGAACTGATCAAGATCGGCTTCGGAATGTCGTTGACCGGACCGCTCGCTGCCAACGGCAAGCAAGCGCTCCTGGGCATGAAGATCTGGGAAGAAGAAACCAACGAGAAGGGCGGTGTGCTCGGGCGTCCGGTGAAGCTGATCTACTATGACGATCAGAGCAATCCCTCGACGGTGCCCGGCATCTACACCAAGCTGCTCGACGTCGACAAAGTCGACCTCGTGCTAGGCGGCTATGCGACCAACATGAATGCCCCGGCGCTCCCCGTTGTGATGCAGAAGGGCAAAACCTACATCAGTCTGTTCGCGCTCGATGTCAATCACGAGTTCAAATATCCGAAGTACTTCTCGGTGCTGCCAACGGGTCCGCAGACCAAGCCGTCCTTCACCGAAGGCGTCTTCCAGATCGCCCAACAGCAGAATCCGAAGCCATCGACCGTCGCGCTGGTGGTTGAGGACGCCGAGTTCTCCAATAACGCCTGCGACGGCGCCCGCGAGAACGCAAAAAAGTTCAATGTGAAGATCGTGTATGACAAAAAGTATCCGCCCAACACGACCGACTACACGCCGATTATCCGCGCGGTGCAGGCGTCCAATCCGGATATCGTGATTGTCTGCTCTTATCCGCTCGGCTCTGTCGGCATCGTGCAAACGGTGCGCGAGCTGAACTACAAGCCGAAGATCATCGGCGGTGCCATGGTCGGTCTGCAGGCCACGGTCTTCAAGCAGAAGCTTGGACCCAAGCTGAACGGCATCATCAACTATGAGACATGGGTGCCGTCCGAGAAGATGATGAAACCCGCGGTTGAGTTCTTCAAGAAATATCAGGCGAAGGCCGGCGCTGAAGGTGTCGATCCGCTCGGTTACTATCTCGGCGGCTGGGGATATGCCTATGTCAATATGCTTGGCGAAGCGATCACCGGCTCCAAGAGCATCGACGACAACAAGATCGCCGACTACCTGCGCAAGAACCCTCATAAGACCATCATGGGCGACTGGTCCTATGGCCCGGGTGGTGAGTGGACGAAATCCGGCATGATGCAGGTGCAGTACCATGACATCAAAGAAGGCGCGGGCCTCGAGACCTGGAAGGGCATGGGCTATCAGACGGTACTTACGCCCGCCGATCAGAAGACCGGTAACGTGATCTATCCCTACGAGAAAGCCGCACAGTAGTTCTGGTTGAAAAGATGACAGCGCGGGAGAAATCCCGCGCCGTTTGATTTTTGCACCAGCCTTCGCTTACATGCCCATGTAGAGCCTGCGCACCAGGTCGTTGTTGTTCAGCTCATCGGCTGAGCGGCCTTCGAAGGCAATCTTGCCGTGCACTATGACGTAACCACGGTCGGCGATGCGAATAGCCTGCGTGAAATTCTGCTCGGCCATCAGCACCGTAAGCTGATAGTGATCCTTGAGCAGCTTGATGGCGTCGATCGTGCGCGCAACGAGTTGCGGCGCCAGCCCGACTGACGGTTCGTCGACGAGAAGGATGCGCGGCTTCAGCATCAATGCACGCGCGAGCGCCAACATCTGCTGTTCGCCGCCGCTCATCGAACCCGCAAGCTGACTGCGGCGTTCGGCCAGGCGAGGGAAGGACTCAAAGCAGAAATCCATGTTGGCCTTGATGTCCGAGCGAGCCTTTGGCCGGAATGCGCCAAGCAGCAGGTTTTCCTCGACGGTCAACTTGGGAAAAAGCCGGCGTCCCTCGGGTACCAACGCAATTCCAAGGTCAACGATCTGCTCGGTGGCCCGGCCGACCAGTTCGTGCTTTTCACCATCGATGTCTGCGATGATGCTTCCGCCTTTCGGGCGCACGATGCCCATGACGCATTTCATCAGCGTGCTTTTGCCATTGCCATTGGTGCCAAGCAGGGCGACGGTTTCCCCCGGCCTGACCGCGATCGAGACATCCTCGATGACGCGGACGGAGCCGTAGGCGGCGTGCACACTCTGAATGGTCAGGCTACTGGCCAAGATATGCCCTCACGACCTCAGGATTCTTGACGACGTCTTCCGGCTTGCCGTCGGCGATTTTCTTGCCGCTGACCAGCACGACCAGGCGCTGCGAGAAGCTCATCACCGCGCTCATGATGTGCTCGATGAGAATGATCGTAATGCCCCGCTCATTAAGCTGTTTCAGAAGCGCAAGGATGTCCTCGATTTCCGAGTGCGACAGACCGGCCATCGATTCGTCGGCAATCAGCAATTTGGGCTCGGCCGCGACAGCGCGAGCGAGCTCGAGTTTGCGCATCTCGACCTGCGTCAGGTCGCGGGGCATGTGGCGCGCTTTGTGATCAAGCCCGACCAGCCGCAGGAGCTCGACGCAGCGGGCGTCGACGCTGTCGCCATGCAGCGGGCCTGTGCGTTTGTGCACCGTGTAAAGCATCGGCACGCGCAGATTATCGGCGAGGTTGAGGCTTACGAACGGGCGGGGGAGTTGGAAGCTGCGCGACAGCCCGCGATGCGTGCGTTGATGGGCGGCCAGCCCGTCCATGGCATGGCCATCGAAATGCACGCTGCCCTGCTCGTTCTGCAGAGCGCCGCAAATGCAGTTCACCAGGGTGCTTTTTCCCGAGCCGTTCGGGCCGATCAGCCCGAGACGCTCGCCCGGCTGCACTTCAAGCTCAATGCCATCGAGCGCGACGAAGCCTCCGAAGCGCTTGCTGATGTTGCTGACATGCAGAAGTGGGCTCATTTGCCGCTCCTCCGGGCGAGAAGGCGATTCTGCACCAGCCCGACAAGACCGTTGGGCGCGATCACGACGAATGCGACCAGCAGAAGGCCGACGATCAGCAGGTTCACGGCTGAAGAGATCGTCACCGTGGCGATCTGTTGCAGCGAGCCGAGCAGAATGGCCCCGATCAGAGGGCCGACCCAGCTCGTCGTCCCGCCGATGATCGGCATGGCGATCGAATTGACTCCATATTCAAGCCCGAAGGCCGACGCCGGCTGCAGATAGCCGATGTAGTAGGGGAACGGCGCGCCCGCCATGCCCATCAATGCGCCTGAGATCGTGGTGGCGATCAATTTGAGCCGCAACGTCGGCACGCCAGAGGCTTCGGCCGCCAGTTCGTCATCACGGATGGTGGCAAAGCCGAAACCGAGCTGCGTGCGCGCGATCGTGCGTGAGATGACGATCGAGAGAATTGCGACCGCCATCATCAGCAGGAACAGATATTCGATGTATTCGATTGTGTAGCCGCCGATATCGATCGTATCGGCGCGCACGATATAGGCGCCGCGCGAGCCCCCGACGTAGGACCAGTTGACCACCAGAGTCTGCAGGACGACCGCCATTGCGAGCGTTGCGATGGCGAAGAAGGCGCCGCGTAACCGCAAGGTCAGGTAGCCCATGCCGAGCCCGACAATGCCCGACACCACCGCAGCGATAATGATAAGCAGCGGGATCGGCAGCGGATTGAACTTGTAGAAAAACACCGTGGAATACGCGCCAAGCGCGAAGAATGCCGCCGAGCCGAAATTCACATATCCGCAGTAGCCGCCGAGGATGTTCCAGGCTGATGCCAAGGCGATGAATTGCAGGATCGTGTAGCCCGCGAAGAACAAATAGCCGATGCCGAGCAGGTGGCCGAAAACATAGACCACCAGGCCGACCAGAACGCAGATCAATGTGAAGCGCGTTGTGCTCACGGCTTATCGTCCGAACAATCCCGCCGGCCGGAAGGCGAGCGTGAGTAAGAGGAATCCGAATGAGACCGCCGGCGCCCAGGACGGTCCGTAGAACGTTGCGGTTATGCTCTCCATGATGCCCAGCAACATCGCTGCGACCAGTGTGCCGGGGAGGCTACCAAGACCGCCGAGCACGCAAATGGCAAACACCCTGCCGATATATTCACGGCCGACCGACGGCTCCACGGGCTGGATGATGATCAAAAGCGCGCCGGCAATGGCCGCCGTCGCAATGGAGATGCCAAAGGCAATGCGCTTGATGCGGATCGGGTCGGCAGCCATCAACTGCAGCGCAAGCTGATCCTGAGAGACGGCCATAATCGCGCGCCCGGTAAACGAGCGCGTCACCAAGAGATGCAGCAAACCGAACAGGACAAGCGCGGTGATGCAGGGCACCAGCATGCGCAACGGGAAGTCGATATTGCCAAGATGCAGGCTCGGCCCGATGTAGCTCGCCTCGACGTAGCGATAGTCAACGCCGAACACGAGAATCAAAATCACTTCGGTCACGAACAACAGGCCGAAGAAAAAGGCGAGTCCGCGCAGGGATTCCTGTCCACGCTTTTCAAACGACAGGAAGTAGATCTGGTAGATGAAGGTGCCGAGCAAATAGAACACCGGCAGCATCACGATGCTGGCCACGATGGGATCGATACCGAACGAGGTGTTGACGATATACGCGATGTAGGATCCGAGAATGATGAACGCCGGATGCGCGATGTTCACGATGTCGAGCATACCGAAGGAAATCGAAACACCGGCTGTAACGGCGGCGTAGAACCCGCCGAGCAAAAGCCCCGCGACAATCGCGTTCATCAGTAGATCGAAGGAAATATCCATCCGCGCTTAAAACCGGCTTGCCGCCGCCGTGCATTGCCAGACAGTTCGCCCCAACGATGCGCGGCCGCGATCAGCTATCGAATTGCCGGCGTTACTCCCCTCTGAAGCTTTGCGTTTTTTGTTATCCCACAGCAGCCGCCCCGCTACCATGGATTTCGCGGCAGTGTGCAGGAAGGTCCGTCGCTTGGCTAGCCTATTGAACGATCAGCCGAACCTTTGCAAGCGCGACAAATAAGACGCCCGCCGTGGGCTGCTGCCTACGGCGGGCGTAACAGAAATGGTGGACGTCAGGCTGCGGCGGATTGTGGCCGTACGCCCGCAGGCAGCGTCATCGGCTTGTTGGCGCTGTCCTTGAACTCGACGGTCATGAAAACCATTTCGCGGTCGCCGAGATTCTCGAGATCGTGGACCTTGAATTGATCTTTTCCGTAGCTCTCGTGCCGCGTTTCGCCCGGCTGATAGGTGTATTCGACCGTCGTGCCATCGTGCACATGCTGACGGCCGCGGCCGCCAGACACCGAGGTCCAGAAATAATCGAGAACATGGCGATGGAAGCCGATGCGTTCACCGGGCGCGAGGCGGATGATCCACACGCGCGTGCGTTCGTTTTCCGACAGCAGCGTCGATCCGACGCATGGGTTCGGGTTCTTGCTCTCACGCTCGAACTCGGCGGCAATATCTGCCGGCCACTGCGACTTGTCCTTTTTCTCGGCTTGCTTGTCGAGCATGGTCAGTGCCATCGGGATTCCTCCAAAGCTGTTTTCTTTTATATATAGAATAAACGGGCAAACGGAAAGATCGAGGCTGGAAGTTGGCCGGGGCGCACGAAAAACGCGCAATAATCATCGGCGGCTCGATGAGCGGCTTGCTCAGCGGGCTTTTGCTGCGCCGGGCCGGTTGGAACGTCGACATTTTCGAAAGGGTGGACAGCGAGCTGTCCGGGCGCGGCGCGGGCATCGTGGCGCAATACGAACTGATCGAGCGGCTGCGCGCGCTTGGTCTTGCCACCGAGGATCTCGGCGTCCACGTCACGACGCGCAAGATCATCGACGCGCAGGGGCAGTTAACGCATGAAATCGAATGCCCGCAGGTGTTGACCGCCTGGGAACGTGTCTATCGCCTGCTGCGCGACGCTTTTCCGCCGCAGCATTATCATCGCGGCCGCGGCCTATCCCGGTTTACCCAGGATTCGGATTCGGTGCAGGCGCATTTTTCCGATGGAGAAATTGTTCAAGCCGAGCTGCTGATCGGCGCGGACGGCATCCGGTCAACGGTGCGCCAGCAGGGTCTGCCGAACGTGGCGCCTCGTTACACGGGCTATAGCGCCTGGCGCGCACTGATCCCAGAACGCGTGTTTCCCGCAGATGTTCACCGTGAACTGTTCGAATACATGTCTTTCGGTCTTCCGCCAGGCGAACAATTTCTTGGCTATCCCGTGGCGGGCCCTGACAACGATCTGCGCCCCGGTTATCGCCGCTACAACGTCGTCTGGTACAGACCGGCTGACGAGGCGACCAAACTCCAGTGGCTACTGACCGACGGGCGGGGGGTGACGCACGCAATATCGATACCGCCGCCCCTGATCCGTCGTGAGGCGATCGCGGAGATGCGTGCCGACGCCGAACGGCTGGTCGCTCCGCAATTCCGGCAGGTCGTGCGGCTGATCGAGGAATTGATCCTGCAGCCGATCTACGATCTGGAATCGCCGCGCATGGCGTTCGGCCGCATCGCAATTGTGGGCGATGCGGCCTTTGTCGCAAGGCCGCATGTGGCAGCCGGCGTTTCCAAGGCCGCCGACGACGCGGCAGCACTGGCCCAGGCGCTTCAGGAAGAGCAGGACGTCGAGAGCGCGCTCAGGCGTTACCAAGCGATGCGGTTTTCACAGAACTGCCGCATCATCGAGCGCGCGCGGCACCTCGGTGCCTATTTGCAGGCGACCCGCACTGTGGAAGAGCAGGCACGCGCCGGCCGGCACAGCACTGATGCGGCCGTCATCGCCGAGACGGCCGTGCTGGATTTTCTTTACCTATAAAGCGTTTACATCCCCAGCATCTTTTTCGCGTTGTCGCCGACAAGCGCGGCGCGCGTTTTCTCGTCAAAGCTGTCGACCGAGGCAACGTGGCCGATCGGATCGTTTTCCAGCATGTCGAAGGGATAGTCGGTGCCCATGATGACGTGATCGACCCCGAAGGTATCAACCAGCGCTTTCAGCTGTCCCGGGGTGAAGACGACGGTGTCGACATAGACCTTCTTCAGATAGCTGGCCGGCGGTTTCGGCAGATTGGCGTGACTGTCCGAGCGCGCGCCCCAGGCATGGTCGATGCGTCCGGAATACGAGCCGAGATAGCCGCCGCCATGCATGGCAAAGATCTTCAGATTGGGATGACGCTCAAGCACGCCGTCGAAGATCAGGTAGTGCAGGGCGAGCGTCGTCTCGAATGGATTGCCGATGACGTTGTTGAAGTACAAACGCGAGAGCCGCTGTCCTTCGGTGAACCCGTTCGGATGGATGATCACCAGCGCGCCGAGTTCCTCGGCCTTTTTCCAGAACGGCGCAAAGGCGGGATCGGACAATTCCTTGCCCGCGACATTGGTCAGGATTTCGACGCCCTTGAAACCGAGCGTCTTCATGCAGTGCTCGAGTTCTTTCGCCGCCTCGTTGCCGTCCTGCATCGGCACGGTGCCGCACGGAATGAAACGATCCTTGTGACGCGAGACAAATTCGGCGACGCCTTCGTTGATCATGCGCGCGGCGGGCACTGCGTATTCGAGCGCGACCGTGTGATAGCACTGGGGCGGTGGCGGCATCACCAACTGCACGTCGACGCCCATCTTGTCCATGATGGCAAACCGCTCGTCATAGCCGGTCATGCAGCCACGAATGTCCGCTTCCTGCTTGGCGTTGATCGCCTTGGTTTCTGCCGACGCAAAATGCGCAAGCGGAATGGTGCTGACATCGAGATGCGGTTTGATGAATTCGCCGGCACGCGGCACCGCAATATGCGTGTGAGCGTCGATGGTGATGCTCTTCGGCCGCACGTCGCGCCCCGGCTCGCCGTGTTTGCGTGCTACGGTGTCCGCGTATTTGTTCCAGATGTCAGCCATTTCCAGCCTTTCGTTGGTTCTCGCCCGCGAATGGGGGTGATCCAGTAACCCGGGCATTCCTGTTTTTCAACGCGCCGGCTCAGAAGACTCCGAGATGCTGACGCAAATCGACGCCGTCCGTTTCCAGTTTCGCAGGGGTGGAGATGACGGCGACGCGACCGGTATTGAGGATGACGATTTCGTCGGCGACGTCGAACACCAGCTTCGGATTCTGCTCGACCAGCACGATCGACAGGCCGCTTTCCTTCAATTTGCGGATCGTCGCCATCACCTCGGCCACAATCTGCGGGGCCAGCCCTTCCGAGGGCTCGTCCATTAGCAGGACGCGTGGATTGCCCATAAGGGCACGCCCGATGGCGAGCATCTGCTGCTCGCCACCGGACAGATGTGCGGCGATCTGGTTACGGCGCTCGTTGAGGCGCGGAAACATCCCGAAGACGGTGTCAACGTTCCAGGGCGCGTGATTGCTGCCCGGGTCCGGCTTGCGAGCGGCGACCACCAGATTTTCCCGCACCGTCAGGCTTTTGAAGATGCGGCGGCCCTGCGGCACAAGCGCGACGCCCCGCGCGGCAATCATTTCGGGGGATTTGCCGCCGACCGGCTCACCGAAAACCGTGACCTCGCCGCGTCGCGGCGGCAGCAGCCCCATCGTCACATTCATGCAGGTCGATTTTCCGGCGCCGTTGCGCCCAAGCAGGCCGAGCATGCGGGCCTCGCCGAGCTCGAACGAAACATCGCCCAGAACGTGGCTGTCGCCATAGAAGGCGTCGATATGGCTAAGGCTGAGCGCGCTAGTGGCCAAGATACACCTCTCGTGTACGCGGATCGGCAACGACCTCAGCCCGATTACCCTCGACGATGACCTCGCCGAAATGCAGCAGCGTTATGCGTTCTGCGAATTCCAGCGCCACGTCCATATTGTGTTCGATCATCACGATGGTGACGTCGCGCGGGATGGCGAGCAGAAGCTGGTGCACGTCGCGCCGCTCGTCGATCGACAAACCGGCGAAAGGCTCATCGAGCAGAAGCACCTTCGGGTTCTGCGTCAGAGCCATTGCAATCTCGACTCGGCGGCGCTCGCCGTACGACGTCTGCGCAAGCGGCCGATTGGCGATGTGCCCGAGGCCGACTTGCTCCAGGGCTTTTTGCGCGTTCTCAACGAAGTGGCCCTGGCGCCTGAGGTCGATCAACGGATTCCACCGTGATGGCGACAGGCCGAGCAGCGCAAGCGTGACGTTGTGAATGATGGTGTCGCGCGCAAACAAGGTGATGATCTGATAGGTGCGCGCCATGCCGAGATGGGCGCGACGCCGGCTCGGTACATGCGTGATGTCCTGGCCGAGCAGCTCGATCGATCCGGAATCGGGCGTGAGCTCTCCGGTAATAAGGTTGAACAAAGTTGTCTTGCCCGCGCCGTTGGGGCCAATGATCAGCCGCCGCTCCCCGGGCTCGACGTTCAGATCGACATTGGTCGTCACGTGCAGGCCGCCGAACGACTTGCAAAGTCCCTTGATGGTGAGGGCGCTCATGGCTTTGCCTCCGCGCCACCGGACACCACCTTCGCTGCGCGCTCACGCTTTCGCCATGCCAGCCGCCAGAGGCGCACGCTGCCCGGCACAAGTCCTTCGGGCATCAGGATGACAATCGCGACGAAAATGGCGCCGAGGAGGAAATTCCACCGCTCGATGAAACCGCTCACCACCGTCTTGACCACGACCACCAGCCCCGCGCCGAAGATCGGTCCCAGCAGTGTGCCTGCGCCGCCGGAAATCACCATCAGCAGGACTTCGGCAGAGGAGGTAAGGGCCAGCGTCTGCGGGCTGATGAATTGCGTGTAGTAGACGAACAGAATCGCGGAAACCGCGGTAAGCAATCCCGAGAACAGGCATGCAATGAAACGGATGGCCCAGACGTGGTAGCCGAGCGCATTCATCCGGCGTGGCTGATCGCGCGTCCCTTTCAGTGCAGCGCCGAGGGGCGAGTGCACGAAAATCGTTATGGCGCCAAGCGACAGGAAAAAGACAACGAGAGTGGCGTAATAAAATGCATTGGCGTCTGACAGCGAATATCCGAAAGGCTCGGGGCGGGTCTGCAGGCTCAGGCCGTTGTCGCCCCCGGTCAGGCTGATCCAGCGATAGGCAAGGCCCCAGAGGATTTCGCCCAATGCCAGGGTGATCATGATGAAGCCGATCCCCGTCGAGCGCAGCGATAGCGCCGCATAGATCGCCATCGCGAACAAACTGACAATGAGAGCAACGAGAATTGCAATCGGATGACCATAGCCGAGCTGCAGCATGTAGCCGGTTGCGTAAGCAGTGACGCCGAAGAGGCCCGCGTGACCGAGCGAAACCAGTCCGGCGTAACCAACGAGCACGTTCAGCCCGAGAGCGAAGACTGCGTAAAACAGGATCTGGCTGGCGACGTTAATGTAGTAGACCCCCGTCATCCAATTCGGCAACGTCGCGAGCGCGACGATAGCAATGCCGAGAGCGAAATAGCGTCCACTCATGGCACATGCCTGCCGAAAAGGCCCTGCGGCCGCAGCAGCAGGACGAGCAGCATCGGAAGGAAGAGAACGAAGTATGCAAGCTCGGGCAGGAGCGCCTGACCGAAATTGTAAATGAAGCCCACGATGATACTGCCGACAAATGAGCCCAGCAGGCTGCCGGTGCCGCCGAGAATGACCACGACCAGCGCGAGCGGCAGCATGTCCTGATCGAGCCCGGGATAAACCGACAGGATCGGCCCGCCGATGATGCCGGCGAAAGCTGCAAGACCTGCGCCGAGGGCAAAGACGATTGTGAACAACTGCGACACGCGGATGCCGACGACGCGCGCCATGTCGGGATCATCCACTCCGGCGCGGATCATGGCGCCTAGCCGGGTGCGTTCGAGGAGAAGCCAAAGAGCGATTGCCACGATTGCCGCGATGACAATGATCGCGAGCCGATAGTTCGGAAAAACAAGGACGCCGAGGCGCGCGAAACCGCCCAATTCCGGAGGTGTCGCGACTGAGAGTGGATCGCCGCCCCACACGATGAGGCAAAAATCAGCCGCCATGAAGGACAGGCCGAGCGTCACCAGCACCTGTGCCAACTGGTCACCCGGCAGGCGCCGCAGCAGGAACCGTTCGGCCAAGGCGCCGAGGAATGCAACGGTCAGCGTTGCGAGAACGGCGGCCAGCCAGAAGTTCAGCTTCACGCCGAACATGCCGATGACGAAGGTCGCGCCGATATAGGCGCCGAGCATGAACAGTGAGCCGTGCGTCAGGTTTGGGATACGCATCAGCCCAAAGATGAGGGAGAAGCCCGCCGACAGGAGGAACAGCAGACCGCCGAAGGTAATGCTGTTGGCCGTCAGCACCAGCCAAAAAGTCATTCCGCAATTTTCCTCGCGCTCGACGAGTTAAAATAATCCGCGGGCGCCGCAAGGCGCCCGTGGTTGCCGGCAATTACGACTTGAGCGGTGGATAGTTTCGCGAATAGACCGGTTGTTCGAGGAACTTCTTCTCATCGTAAGTCCAGAACTGACTTACATTCTTGTAGGTCTTCACCGTCTTGTTGATGAGTTTCCCGTTCGCTTTCTCAAGGTGTCGCACGTAGAAGTCGCCGATTACGTTGCCGTAATTGTCGAACTTGATCTGGCCGCGCGGCGTGTCGGTGAGCGCGACGGATCTGAGGGCCTTCATCAGTTCCGCCTTGTCGTCCGACTTGCCGCCCGTCTTCTGCAGGCCGGCGTCGATGACCATGCCGTTGACGTACAGGCCGGCGCAATAGAAGCCCGGATCGACGCCGTAGTCCTTGTTCATGGCGGCGACGAAACGTTTGTTGGTGTCGGTCTCGAGGTCGAGCGTGTAAGGGCAGCAACTGTAAAGGCCGATTGCCTCGTCGCCGAACGAGCGCAGGAGCGCGTCGTCGCCGCCGGTTTCGCCGGACACAACGGGGTATTTCAGACCTGCTGCGGCGTATTGTTTCAGGAAGCGCAGCGGGTTCGATCCCGCAAATCCCTGGCACACGCCATCGCAATCCTGAATCTGCGCCAGATAGGGCGTGTAGTCCGGTGTCACGATCGGCGGCCACAGCTTGTTGAGGATCCGGCCGCCGGCGTCCTCGAAGGTCTGCTGGAAGCCACCCATCTGCTCGTAACCGAAGGCGAAATCTTCGGAGACCGTGATCATGCGCTTCAGTTTCAATTCCTTGGCAGCGAAATCCGCCATTGGATGCATGGCCTGAGAAGAGGTTGCCGAAGCGCGCAGGAAGTACGGGTTCGGGCGGCGCTGCGTCATGTCCTCGGCAGCCGCGAGGCTCATGCAGGGCGTCTTCTGCTGCGCGATGTAGTCAGTAATGGCGAGCAGCTCGAAGGCCGCCAACGGCCCGACGATTGTGTCGACCTTGTCGCGCTCGATCAGTTCCTGCGCTTTCGTCTTTGTGCCTGCGGGGTTGCCGCCGGTGTCCGCGGAGAT
>DASRAF010000296.1:0-2386 GCA_035638295.1 Pseudolabrys sp. | reverse complement strand
TTCTCTCCTTCGACAAAGCCGGTATCCTTCAGGCCTCGATGGAATGCGCGCAGACGGTCCGCGAATACCTCAGGCGACGCACTGTTGAGAAAACCCACCACCGGCACCGCCGGCTGCTGCGCGCGCGCCACGAGCGGCCACACCGCCGAGCAGCGTGATGAACTCGCGCCGTTTTATTCAATCACCTCGTCGGCGATGGCGAGCAGAGACGGCGGCACGGCGAGGCCAAGCATTCGGGCAGTCTCGGCGTTGATGACCAGATCGAACTTGCTGGACTGCACCACGGGCAGGTCCGCGGGCTTGGCGCCTCTGAGGATGCGGCCCGCATAGATGCCGAGCTGGCGATACGCATCCATGACGTTGGTTCCATAACTCATCAGCCCGCCAACTTCGACAAATTCGCGATTCCCATAGACCGCAGGGAGCCGGTGGAACGCCGCCAGCTGGACCACTTGGATACGCCGGGCAGTCAAGAAAGGGTTGCCCCCGACGACTAGGGCATCGGGCCGATCGCGCCCAACATCCTCGAAGGCGGCATTGATCTCGGGGCTGGTGCTGGCGTTGAGAACTTGGAGCTGTAGTCCGATGGCGCGAGCGGCCGTTTCGACGTCTCGCAATGTCGACGCAGTATTCGTGGCATCGGTGGGGTTGACGAGCACTGCAACGCGAATGGCCCGAGGTAGCAGTTCATGCAGCAGGTCGAGCCGCTTTGCTGTCAACTCACTGCTGAAAAAGTTGATCCCTGTCAGGTTGCCGCCCGGCCGGGCGAGGCTGGTGACAAGACCAAGCCTTACCGGGTCTTCGGCGGCAACGAAGGCGATCGGGATCGTCGTGGTTGCCGCCTTGGCAGCGGGCGCCGCGATGGTCGCGCTCGCGGCGATTACAGTGACCTGTCGGCGAACTAGAGCACGTTCCGCCCCAATTGAATCAGGGGGATTCTCGTGGGGCCAAGGATGGGAGAGTCTATCGGCATTGATTCGCTTTTGGGGGGCTGGGATGCCGAAGGCCTATTCTGGGGAGATGCGGGAACGAGTGATTGCGGAGGTCGAAAGTGGAGCTACGCGGCGCGAGGCGGCCGAGGAGTTTGCGGTTAGTGCCAGCACCGCGGTTATCTGGGTCAAGTGCTTTCGGCAGACGGGCCGCTGTGCGGCCAAACCGCGGGGCGGAAGCATCTCACCATTGGAAAAGCATGCGAATTTTCTGTTGGGTCTGATAGAGAAGCAGCCTGACCTGACACTGGACGAAGTGGTTTTGGCGATGGGCAATCACAAGATTCCTGGCAGCCGCACCGCGGTCTGGCGCTTCTTTAAGCGTCACAAGATTACTTTCAAAAAAAAGCCTACGCGCAGCGGAGCAGGAGCGCGCGGACGTGGCGCGGGCGCGCCGGCGCTGGATGCGAGAACAGGGCATGTTTGATCCCGCCCATCTGGTCTTCGTCGACGAGACCGCCGCCAATACCAAGATGGTGCGGCTGAGCGGTCGTTGCCCGCGCGGCGAGCGCCTGATTGGCCGTGTGCCGCAGGGGCATTGGAAGACCATCACCTTTGTGGCCGCGCTTCGTCGCAATGGCATGAGAGCGCCGTGCACTGTTGATGGTTCAATGAATGGAGCCAAGTTCCTGGCCTATGTCGAACAGTGTCTGGCCCCGACCCTCAAGCGCAAGGATATCGTCATGATCGACAATCTTCCTGCGCACAAAGCTGCCGGCATACGCGAAGCGATTGAAGCGCGCGGCGCTACGCTTCGCTATCTGCCCCAGTACTCGCCCGACCTCAATCCCATCGAGATGCCGTTCAGCAAGCTGAAGGCGTCTCTGCGCAAGGCGGCGGAACGAACAATTCCTCGCCTGCGCCGCCGCATTGCCAGGTTCGCCTGCACCCTAACCGCCCGCGAAGCTTGCAACTATTTCAGGCACGCCGGTTATGAGTGAATTCGATCGGAATCTGCTCTAGTTCACACCTGCGCTCCCAGCGGAGCGACGAATTCGAAGAAGGGCCGCTGCCAAGACACCACCGAGCACAGGCCATACCACCTTAAGAACGTGCATTGGGGACGTGCGGGTCAGCAAACTGTTAAATGGCCCAGATTGCTGAAAAGACGACGTGTTGCGGTGTATCGCACTCGTGGTCAGGACGCGACCGTTACACCGGGGCGCGCAACTCGGGAAAAACCCGGGGGACGGACGAGGGTTGAAGTTCTTGGGGTTTCCTCTTTCCGGCAATCTGTCTTTCGCGACGGTCTTGGCTTACCCCCAACGCATTCAGGATCGCGGCGGTGCTGATGCGTTCGGTACCGCGGTAGATCGTGCCGGTGATCCTGCCGAGGACGCTGTCCCACTGGTCGGGTTCGAGCATGTTCGTGGACTCATTTGTGGGTACAGATTGAT
>DASRAF010000295.1:0-14134 GCA_035638295.1 Pseudolabrys sp. | reverse complement strand
GTGCTCGCTTATGCCGACAGAAAAGGGGCCACTGAAGAAAATGCGCTCTACGGTACGCCCGATGAAATCGCGGGCATGATCGAGGCGCTACGTGACGCCGGCGTAGCCTACGTGCTGCTCACGATTGCCGGCGGTGTCGATCAACTGCGCCACTTCGCGCGGGACGTTATGCCCGCATTCACGCTTGACGTTACCGCACGTGCGGCCGAATGACGTTTTCGCAGCATGGCTGACACGCTCAAACCACGCGACGGCAAGGAAGTTGAGGACGTCGTGCGCTGGGCGCTCGACCACGACAAGCCGCTTGAACTCTCCGGGCGTGGAACCAAGTACGGTATCGGCCGCCCAAGCCAGACAGACCTGACCCTCGATCTTTCGGGACTGGCCGGCGTGACGCTTTACGAGCCCGCCGAACTGGTGCTTTCGGCTCGCGCCGGAACGCCGGTCTCCGAGATCGAGGTATTGTTGGACAAGCACAATCAGGAGTTCGCCTTTGAGCCCATCGACTACGGTCCGCTTCTCGGCGCGGAGATAAATAACGGTACGTTGGGGGGAGCGATCGCCGCCAATCTTTCAGGCCCGCGACGCATAAAATCCGGCGCTGCACGCGATCATTTCCTCGGTGTCACCGCCGTCACCGGCCGCGGCGAAACGATCAAGTCTGGTGGTCGCGTCGTGAAGAATGTCACCGGCTATGACCTCTGCAAGCTGCTGGCCGGGTCATGGGGCACGCTCGGCGCCATGACCGACATTACGGTCAAGGTCCTGCCAAAAGCGGAAACCGAAGCGACAGTGCTGATCGAAGGGCTTGATGATGCGACCGCCTGCGTGGCCATGACGGCGGCGATGGGCTCCTCCTGCGATGTCTCGGGCGCGGCGCACTTGCCTGACCATATCGCGGCCTGGTTTGAGAACGTGCCCGAATCTGTCGCATCCACCGCGCTGCGGCTGGAAGGTTTCGCTCCTTCGGTAACCCACCGCAGAGAAACGCTTGCCGCGCAGATGAAACGCTTCGGACCGGTTACCGTTCTCGACGAAAGAAAATCGCGCGACCTGTGGCGCAGTATCCGCAACGTTAAACCCTTTGCCGCCGAGGCGGTCCGTACGCGACCGCTTTGGCGCATCTCCGTGCCGCCGCGCCGCGGCCACGAAATCGCGGGCGCCATCACGCCGGCTGCGCAGATGTTTTACGACTGGGCCGGGGGTCTTATCTGGGTGGCGATGCCGCTCGAAAATGAACCCGACGCACCGGCAATCCGCCGCGCTGTAGCGGCCATCGGTGGGCACGCAACACTGGTACGTGCGCCGGCCGCCGTGCGGGCAAGCGTTGATGTCTTCGCGCCCGAGGATCAGGCCACGCGCGCTTTGGCCAAGCGCGTAAAGGAAAGCTTCGATCCGAAGGGTGTACTCAACCCGGGCCGCATGTGGGCGGGTGTCTGACAATGCAAACCTCGTTCACGCTCGCCCAGCTGCAGGATCCGCAATTCGCATCGTCCGAGAAGATCCTGCGCGCCTGTGTTCACTGCGGGTTCTGCACGGCGACTTGCCCGACCTATGTCCTGCTCGGCGACGAACTCGATTCCCCGCGCGGACGAATTTATTTGATCAAGGATATGCTCGAACAGGACCAGCCGGCGACGCGCGAAGTGGTCAAGCATATCGATCGTTGCCTCTCGTGCCTTGCATGCATGACCACGTGTCCGTCCGGCGTGAATTACATGCATCTGGTCGATCATGCGCGCGACTACATCGAGCAGACCTACAAACGCCCGATAAGTGATCGTCTGCTGCGGGGCCTACTCGCACGCGTGCTGGTCGACCTGGGGCTCTTCCGTCTCGCCGTTCTGCTTGGGCTGATCGCACGTCCGCTGGCGCCCGTATTCGACGTGCTGGGCCTGCGCAGGTTGGGGGCGTTGCTGCGCCTGACACCGCGCCGCAAACCACCCCCACCGGTCGATCGCGTTGGCAAAGTCTATTCGCCGGAGGACAAGCGGCGTGGCCGCGTCGCGCTTTTGTCCGGCTGCATCAATCCAGTCCTCGCGCCTTCGACCATTGAGGCGACGATCCGCCTACTCAATCGCCAAGGCATTGAGGTGGTTGTCGCGGCCGGCGAGGGCTGCTGCGGTTCACTCCTCCACCACATGGGGCGCGAAGAGGAAGCGCTGTCACAGGCGCGCAATAATATTAATGCATGGACCCGAGAGATCGAAGGGGCGGGCCTCGATGCCATCCTGGTCACCGTTTCCGGGTGTGGCACAACCATCAAGGACTACGGGTTCATGCTGCGCAACGACCCGGCCTATGCGGCCAAGGCGGCGCGCGTTTCGGCTCTCGCGCGCGACGTCAGCGAGTACCTGGCGACCTTGAAGTTGCAGGATACGCGCGCGCCGGTGCCGCTCACCATTGCCTATCACGCCGCCTGTTCGCTGCAGCACGGACAAAAGGTTCTGCGCGAACCGAAAGATCTGCTGAGCGGGGTTGGCTTTGTGGTGAAGGACGTGCCGGAAGGTCATTTGTGTTGCGGTTCGGCCGGCACGTACAACATCATGCAACCTGCACTTTCGGAGCAATTGCGCGCCCGCAAGCTCGCGAATATCAAAAGGCTTAACCCCGATGTGATTGCGGCCGGCAATATCGGCTGCATCACGCAACTCGCGACCGGCACGGATGTGCCGATCGTACACACGGTCGAATTGCTTGACTGGGCGACCGGCGGCCCGACCCCCGGGCCGCTCGCCGAACTCGCCCGGCGCAAGGCTTCGGCAGCCTGAAATCGGCTGGCCTGCTGATTAGCGAATGGAGAGCGAACATGGCAAAGAAGCGCAAGAAGGCAAAAGCGAAGAAAGCCAAACAAGGGAAACGAGTCGCACCGGCTCGCAGGAAAAAAAGCGCGGCGAAGGTCGCGAAAAAGGCAAGGGCGAAAGCAAGAAAACGCACGAAAGTGTCGGTGAAAAAGCCCGCGGGTGTGCCCACGGAACCGAGTGAAACGGCTCCGGGCGCGCCGTCACCGCAGATGTCTTTTGGCGGTCTATTCGGCCAGGACAAGACCGAAGATCAGTAGTCCGACGCGGAGATCTGGCAGGTCGTTACCGCCCGGGCAAGCCCACGGACGGCGCGGCCCGATTGCATCGACCGGAGCGGCCTAATAGCATGCGTTCACCAGACGCATGGTCCTTAAGGGTCGGAACTATTTCGGATTTTACGAACAAAGCATAAGGGAGGCCGCAATGCCGGCGACTTACAAAATTCTGATCATGGGCGCGTCCTACGGCTCGCTGCTCGCTTCCAAAATCCTCTTTGGCGGCCATACGGTGCATCTGGTCTGCCTGCCGGCGGAAGCGGACCTGATCAACGCTGAAGGCTTCCGCGTTCGGCTGCCGGTCAAGGGCCGCAAGGAGCAGGTGGAAATCGACTCGCGCAAATTGCCGGGCAAGGTCAGCGCCGGCGGGGCCGCGGGCGTAAATCCCAAGGATTACGATCTCGTCGGTCTGGCAATGCAGGAGCCGCAATACCGTTCACCCGGCGTGCGCGAACTGCTGGACGCGGTGGCAAAATCGAAAGTGCCGTGTATGTCGATCATGAACATGCCGCCGCTTCCGTATGTGAAACGCATTCCGGGACTGAATTACGATGCGCTCAAGCCGGCCTATACCGATCCGACGGTGTGGGACAACTTTGATTCCGGCCTTCTGACCTTGTGCAGTCCCGATCCGCAGGCGATCCGTCCGCCCGACGAGAAGGTCAACGTGCTGCAGGTGACGCTGCCGACCAATTTCAAGGTCGCCAAATTCGACAACGATATGTACACGGGCATCCTGCGCCAGCTCGAAAAGGACATCGATGCTGTCCGTTTTGACACGCCGGAAGGCAAAATCGAATTGCCGGTGAAATTACGCGTGCACGATTCGATTTTCGTGCCACTCGCCAAATGGTCGATGCTGTTGGCCGGCAACTATCGCTGCATCACCAAAGACGGCATGCGCACCGCGCAGGAAGCGGTGCATTCGAACATCGAGGAATCGCGCTCGGTCTACAATTTCGTGTTCGACCTCTGCGTCAAGCTCGGCGCGTCACCGAGCGATCTGGTGCCCTTCGAAAAATACGCTGCCGCGGCGCAAAGCCTCACGCGTCCGGCCTCTGCCGCGCGTGCTTTGCAAAACGGCGCGCCCTACATCGAACGCGCCGACAAACTCGTGCAGCTGATCGCCAAGCAGAAGGGCGTGAGCCATCCGGTCATCGACGGAATCGTCGCGCTGGTCGACTCGCGGCTCGAAGCCAATCGAAAAAAGGCGGCTGCGGCTTAGGACAGAGCGAGCGTCACGGGGTGTGGAAAACTGCCTTGGTGGAGGCTGCGGCGTACTGCATTGCGGGCGGTATTTGTGACATTCACGCAACAGGCCCAAACTTTCTGACGGTATAACCCGAAAACGCCCAAAAAGGCGGCATTTGCTGCCGTTTTTCGCTTGCCGCCACGTTATGTCACGAGTCTAAATTTCGCGGTAATGCACGTCAAACCGCGGAAGGTCGGCTTAAGTCGGGGACTTTGACTGCTCTGTGGCGGGCAAAAGGGGATCGGCTGGAACCAGATCGGTCGAATACAAAGGGGCAGATTCAATGAAGAAAGTTGTGTTGTCGCTCGCTGCAGTGCTCGCAGTTTCGGCCGCTGCACCAGCACTCGCGGCTGACGTGCCGGCTAAAGCGCCGAAAGTGGCTCCGGCTCCGCCGCCGAGCCCATGGGACATCGCCTTCGGTGCGGCGATCATGAACGATTACATCTTCCGTGGCGTGACCCAGTCGGGGCACAAGCCGTCGGTCGCGGCCTATTTCGAGCCGCGCTACAACATTAATGCGAACTGGCAACTCTACGCGGGCATCTCCGGTGAGAGCATCAAGTTCGCCAACAACGCGGCGGCGGAAATCGACTTCTACGGCGGTGTCCGTTCGACGTGGGGTCCGGTCGTGTTCGATGTGGGCTACTGGTACTACTACTATCCGGGTGGCAAATGCTTCGGCACCGGCCCGACGCAAAGCTTAGATCCGGGGTGTGATCCGAACTTCATCTTCCCCAACGGGAACGCGGCGAAATCAGTCGCCAGCTTCTACGAGGTCTATGGAAAGATTACCTACACATGGACCGATTGGGCGTTCGGCGCGAACTTCTACTATTCGCCGAACTTCCTGAACTTGGGCGCCAACGGTGAATATCTCTCCGGCACCATCAAGTTCACCGCGCCGGAGAAAATGGCGCTTGGTCCATTCGGCTGGTACGTCTCTGGTGAGTTCGGCCATCAGTGGCTTGGCACCAGCGATGCTTTCTATGGCTGCAACTCGGCAACGCCGGTTGTCGGCGCCGCCGGCGGCTGCCTCGCGAACAATCCTTTCGGTATTCCATATGCCGATTACAACACCTGGAACGTGGGCCTCGGCTTCACCTGGAAAGTGTTCACCCTCGATCTGCGTTACTACGATACGGATCTGAGCAAGGGTAACTGCAACGCCTTCACCAGCGATCCGACCGCCGGAGGCTTTAACGGAGTGGGGGGGTTCCCCGCCCCGACTGCGATCAACGGTGGGCCGGCCTCGAGTTGGTGCGGTGCTTCCTTCGTCGCCAAGCTGTCGGCTGACCTGACACTTGGCAGCCTGAAGTAAATAAAGCCTAAGTCTGCCCCGGAAAGGGCGACGACCATGTTCGGTTCGCCGCCCTTTCTCTTTTGCCCGCTTTGTTTGTTCTACTTGGTTAGTCCTACTTTGGCGGGCGCGAGGTTTGTTTCCTTCATCACGTAGTGGTCGCCCTCGCGGTTGAATGCCAGGCGGCGCGGGTGGAACGCCGCGAGAGTCGAGCGGTGACCGATCGACACGATGGTGGCGCGGGGAAGCTTTCGCTGCAGCAGTTGGTAGAGCGCCGCTTCGGCCGGTTCGTCGAGTGATGCGGTGGCCTCGTCGAGAAAAAGAAAGTCCGGCTCGGATAAAAGCGCGCGGGCGATGCCCAACCGTTGCTGCTCGCCGAGCGACAACATTCTGTTCCAGTGCGCTTCTTCATCGATTCGGTCGGCGAGTGCAGGCAAGCCGACGGCTCCGATCAGTTCTGCGATTTTGCCTTCGTCGTGGCTTTCCCGTCCGGCGGGATAGGCAACCGCCGTCGCAAGCGGCGCAATCGGGAAATAGGGCCGCTGCGGCAGGATCATCACGCGCGCATTCTTCGGCACGGTGATCGTGCCCGAGCCGAAGGGCCAGACCCCCGCCAAGGCGCGAAACAGGGTGGATTTTCCGGAGCCGGAAGGCCCGCTCACCAGCACATGTTCTCCAAGATTTATCGACACGTTGCTGGCGCTGACGAGTGGCGTGCCCTGTGGCAGACGCACCGCGACGTCTCTCAAGCTAACGGCGGATGCGTCGCCCGGCGCGAGAGTAATGACCGGCGGTGTAGTAGCGGCTTCCCTTGCGGCGATGATGGAATGATCGAACCCGGCCAGACGTTCGACCACCGCGCGCCACTCGGCGAGACTGCGATAGATGTTCACGAACACCGACAGGGCATCCTGCACCTGGCCAAAGGCGTTTGCCGTCTGCATCAGTCCGCCGAGTTGTACGGCGCCGGCAAAATAGGCCGGGCTCACCATGATGTAGGGAAACACCACGGCAGCCTGCCGGTAACCGGCCGTGAGAAAGGTGAGCTTTTTCTGCCGCGACATAATCGCCATCCAGTTGGCGACCACATTGGTGAAACGCAGCAGCAGCCCGTTGCGCTCGGCGCGCTCTCCGTTCAGCAGCGCGATCTGCTCCGAATTCTCGCGCACACGCACCAGATTGAAACGGAAATCGGCTTCGTAACGCTGTTGCTGGAAATTCAGCGCGATCAGGGCGCGGCCGATCAGATGGGTAAAAATCGTACCGCCGACGGCGTAGACCAGCGCGGCCCACAGCAGATAGCCGGGGATATCGTACTTGATCCCGAAGACATGAAGCGGCGCGGCTGCTGACAGGTTCCACAGGATCACGGCAAACGAGGCCAGCGTGACAACCGCATTCAGCAGGTTCAAACCGATCGGAAGAATTCCGGCGTCGATGAATTGCCGGACGTCTTCAGCGATGCGTTGGTCGGGATTGTCGGCGGCATCGCCGAGCAGTTGCATGCGGTAGTGGTTCGCACCCGCCAGCCAACGATCGAGATAGGTCTCCGTGAGCCAGCGCCGCCAGCGAATCTGCAGCCATTGATTGAGATAGAGCTGGTAGACCGCGAGCAGGATGAAGGCCGTGGCAAGAACACAGAAATAGCCGAGCTGATAGATGAACGCGTCCCAATCCTTGTCCTGCAGCGCGTTGTAGAACGCGTTATTCCACGTGTTCAGCAGGACGTTCAGTCCAACGATTGAAAGCTCGATTGCGACCACCGCGGCGAGCAGACTGCGCCCCGCCCAGCGGTCTTCGGAATAGAAATACGGGCTGGCAATTCGCCACACGATGGCGAGCGTCGAAAACATGCCTCTCACGGGAGGTCTCCTGTTGGGCAGAAAACGGATGTCCTGGCCGACACTATCTACTGGCTGGGAGCCGTGTTGGAGATCAATTTATCGCGGATTCCCGCACAAAAAGGGCTTATCAAGGGCGCGCCCTTGGGCAAGCGCAGCGCGCGCTTTCGCCGCCCATTGTTGCATCCCGTCGCCGCACCTCGTACGATTACGTGAGATTGCCCGATCCGCGGATAATAAAGCTGGATCGGGAAACGGGTTATGGAATAAGACCCGGCAACGACTGTTCAAAAGAATAATCAATCCAAGGGAGGGTGATTGAAATGAGCCAAAACAAAAATTCGTCGACGGCAACGCGCCGCAAATTCCTCAGCGGTGCGGCAGTGGTCAGCGCGGCCGTGGTTGCGCCGACGGTCGTGAAAGCTCAGGGCCCCATCAACATGCGGTGGCAGAGCACTTGGCCGTCGAAGGACATTTTCCACGAGTATGCGAACGACTTCGCCAAGAAGGTCAACGATATGACCGGCGGCGATCTGAAGATCGAAGTGTTGCCGGCCGGCGCCGTGGTGCCCGCTTTCCAGCTGCTCGATGCCGTTTCGAAAGGCGTGCTCGATGGCGGTCACGGCGTGCTCGTCTATCACTACGGTAAACAGCAGGCGCTCGCGCTGTGGGGCTCCGGCCCTGGCTACGGCATGGACGCCAATATGCTACTGTCCTGGCACAAGTACGGCGGCGGCAAGGAACTTCTGCAAAAGCTCTACGCGTCGATCAACGCCAACGTCGTTTCGTTCCCTTACGGCCCAATGTATACGCAGCCGCTCGGCTGGTACAAGAAGCCGGTCACCAAGGTGGAAGACTTCCAGGGCCTCAAGTTCCGCACCGTCGGCATATCGATTGACGTGTTCACCGGAATGGGCGCCGCGGTCAACGCGCTGCCTGGCGGCGAAATCGTCGCGGCGATGGATCGCGGCCTGCTCGAGGCGGCCGAGTTCAACAACGCAACGTCCGACCGCATCCTCGGCTTCGCCGACGTTTCCAAGGTCTACATGCTGCAGAGCTATCACCAGAATGCCGAACAGCTCGAGATCACGTTCAACAAGACGAAGTTCGACGCACTTCCCGACAAACTGAAAGCGATCATTTCCAATGGCGTTGAAGCGGCATCGCAGGACATGCAGTGGAAATCGATCGACCGCTACTCAAAGGACTACATCGAGCTGCAGACCAAGGACAACGTCAAGGTTTATAAGACTCCCGACGCAATCCTAAAGCGGCAGCTCGAAGTCTTCGACGAAGTCGCCAGGAAGAAAGCTGCGGAAAACCCGCTGTTCAAGGAAATCGTCGAATCGCAGCTTGCTTTCGCCAAGCGGGCGGTCCAATGGGAACAGGATACGGTCGTCGATCGCAAGATGGCATTCCTCCACTACTTTGGTCCGAACGCGAAGAAGCCAATCTGACGGCGAACTGAACTGACAGGGCACCATTCCGCAGAAAACGGGATGGTGCTTTGTTGTTCCAAGATACCCGCTGGGGAGCGGCAATTATGAACGTTCAAAGCGTCCTTCATAAGATCGATGGGCTCAGCACCTGGGTTGGGAAAGTATTTGCCTGGTTGCTCGTCGTGTTGATGACGATCGTTTGTATCGAAGTTTTCAAACGCTACATCTTGAACGCCCCGACGGCCTGGATCTTCGACCTTGAAAACATGCTTTATGGCACGCTGTTCATGATGTGCGGCGCCTATACGCTGGCGCAGAACGCGCATGTGCGCGGCGATTTTCTTTACAGCTCGATGCGGCCGCGCATGCAGGCAAGCCTCGACCTGTTTCTGTACATTCTGTTTTTCATTCCCGGGATTTTGGCTCTGATCTATTCAGGCTGGATCTTCTTCGGCGAGTCCTGGAGGATTAACGAGCATTCGAATGTAACTGCAGACGGTCCGCCGGTCTGGCAATTCAAGTTCGTAATTCCTCTTGCCGGCGTACTGGTGATGATCCAGGGACTCGCCGAAATCATACGTTGCGTCATGTGTCTGCGAACCGGCGAGTGGCCGAGCCGGCTCAAGGACGTTGCCGAAATCGACGTCGTCGAAGAACAGTTGGCGCACAGCGAGTATGTCGACGAAGCGTCACGCAAGCTCGCCATCGAACGTGCGAAAGATATCGACGAAATCGCACGCCAGCGCGGCATGGGTGGAGATCTGCAGAAATGAGCGATCCAGCCCTCGGCCTCTTGATGCTCTGCCTCATCGTGGTCGTCATCATGATGGGGTTCCCGACGGCTTTCACGCTGATGGGCCTCGGGATCGTGTTCGGATTCATCGCGTATTTCAAAAGCGGCCAGTTCTGGTGGGAAAATGGCGTTTTCGACCTGATGGTCCAGCGCACCTATGGCGCGATGACCAACGACGTCCTCATTTCCATCCCGCTGTTCGTCTTGATGGGTTATGTGATGGAACGCGGCGCGCTGGTCGATAAGATGTTCTATTCGATCCAGCTTGCGTTCAGGCGTGTGCCGGCTTCACTGGCTGTAGCTACGCTGATCGTTTGCACCTTCTGGGGCATCGCCTCGGGTCTTGTAGGCGCGGTCGTCGTGTTGATGGGCGTCATTGCCTTCAACCCGATGCTGCGGGCCGGTTATGACGTCAAACTCGCGTCCGGCGTCATAACAGCGGGCGGCACGCTTGGCATTCTCATTCCGCCGTCGGTCATGATCATCGTTTACGCGGCGGTGGCTGGCCAATCGGTTGTCAAGCTCTACGCGGCAGCGATGTTTCCGGGCTTCTTCCTGTCATTCCTTTATCTCGTCTATATCATCGGCTGGGCGATGCTTAATCCCAAGATCGCGCCACCACTGCCGGCTGAGCAGACGCGCGTGCCGGTGCCCGAGTGGATGCGGAAATTCCAGGCGGCGTACTCACAAAACATGTTTGTCGGGCTTGGCTCGGCTCTGTTTTCGCCGTCCCGCGCGCTAGCAATCCAGACGGACAAGGATCGCATCGGTTATTTCACAATTCTCAAGAATTTTGGTTATTCCCTAGTCCCATTTCTCATCGTCGGCGGCACGCTTGCGTTGACCTGGTGGTACGTGGTCATCCACCCGCAGCACGGTCCCGAAGCTGCGGTCGAGGGCGTGCAGCAGCTTGGAATGACCGGCCTGAAAAAAGAGGCAGTGGCCGCGGATTTTGGTCCGCCAACGGCATTCTATTGGTGGTTTGGCGCCATCGCGCTGATCTGCCTGTTGTGGCAGATCCGCTACTACTCGCGATTGGATGCCGACCGACTCGAAGTGATCAAGCTGCTTTCAACATCGATCATGCCGCTCGGCATTCTCACGGTCGTGGTGCTGGGGGTGATCCTGTTCGGAATTACGACCGCGACCGAATCAGCGGGTGTCGGCGCCGCAGGTGCATTCCTGCTCGCGCTCCAGGCCAGGTCCCTCGACTGGAAGCGGACCAAGGAAGCAGTCTTCCTCACCGCCAAGACGACCGCGATGGTGTGCTGGCTGTTCGTCGGTTCGGCACTCTTCTCCGGTGTGTTTGCGATTCTCGGCGGTCAGGCCCTGGTCGAGCAGTGGGTTCTTTCGCTCAACATGACGCCGGTGCAGTTCATGATCCTGTCCCAGGCGATCATTTTCATTCTTGGCTGGCCGTTGGAATGGACCGAGATCATCGTCATCTTCGTGCCGATCTTTCTGCCGCTGTTGAAGCACTTCAATATCGATCCGGTGCTGTGGGGCGTACTCGTGTTCGTCAACTTGCAGGCGGCGTTCCTGTCGCCGCCGGTCGCCATGTCAGCGTTCTACCTCAAGGGCGTCGCACCCAAGCACGTAACGCTCAACCAGATCTTTAACGGCATGATGCCTTACATGTTGATCGTCATCCTCTGCATGGTCATCATGTATTTCTGGCCGGGCTTGACTCTGTGGCTGCCCAACTACCTCTACGGCAACTAAAACGGGGCTTGTTGCATTGGCCGCCAAAGACTTATCGGCGCTGGCCGCCGCGCAAACCGCGGCTGAGATCGCGAGCGGCGCGTTTTCGTCCGAGGAAGTTACGCGCGCATGTCTCGAGCGGATCGAGGCGGCAGAGGACACCGTCAAGGCGTTCGCGCATCTCGACCGCGAGTTTGCGCTGACGCAGGCGCGTGAGAGCGATCAGTGGCGCAGAAGTGGCCGGCCGATCGGCCCGCTGCACGGCGTTCCGGTCGCCGTCAAGGACATCATTGAAACGGCGGACTGGCCCACCGAGTGCGGCTCGCCGCTGCTTGCCGGGCGCCGGCCGCGCAATGACGCAACCGTGGTTTCAAAATTGCGCGCGGCGGGAGCCGTAATTGTCGGCAAGACTGTTACCACCGAATTCGCCTATTTCAGCCCGGGCAAGACGCGCAACCCGCACGATCCAAAGCGCACGCCTGGCGGTTCGTCATCGGGGTCGGCGGCAGCGGTGGCGGCCGGAATGGTACCGATCGCACTTGGCTCGCAAACCAATGGCTCGATCATTCGTCCGGGTGCGTTTTGTGGTGTGTTCGCGATGAAGCCGAGCCACGGCCTTGTTTCGCGCGCCGGCGTGCTGCCGCTGTCGCGAACCCTCGACCACATCGGGCCCTTCGCACGCTCGCTTGAAGACATTGCGCTGGCGCTCGACGTCATTGCCGGTTTCGACGCCGATGATCCGGATACCCGACCGTTGGCGGCAGGAAACTTCCAAAAAACCGCGACAGAAGAGTTCGGGCTCGATCCCCGGCTTGCATTCGTGAAGACCCCGATGTGGGACAAGGCCGATGCCGACACGCACGAAGCATTCGAGAACCTTGCGAAAGAACTCGGCGAGGCCTGTTTCAACTATGATTTGCCGGCGCACTATGCGTCCGCCTGGACCTCGCATCGTGCGATCATGGCGACCGAGATGGCGCACAATCTGGGCAAGCTAACCGATCAGGGCGGCGACAAGGTCAGCAAGCAGTTTCGCGATCTGATCGAGGAGGGCCGCAAGGTTTCGGCCACTGACTATCTTGCGGCCATCGCCGAGGGCCAGGCCCTGCGGGCGGCCATCGAGGAATTGTTCCAGCACCAATGCACGGCCATCGTCACGCCCGCAGCGCGCGGTGTCGCGCCAAAGGGTGAAGCAACCGGCGATCCCGTGTTTTGCACATTCTGGACTTTGCTCGGCCTGCCCGCCATTACGCTGCCGCTTTTGACCGGCGAGGATGACATGCCGCTTGGCGTCCAACTTGTCGGTGCGCCCGGCGATGACGCCCGTCTGCTTCGCACGGCGCAGTGGGTGGTAACGAAGCTTGTTGGAGCAAAATGACGCGCGATATCCTTGTGCGTGGCGGGGCTGCCATCGTTCTGTCGTTCCTGGCGTGCAGCCCAGCCGCGCCGGCGGACCAGTTTCCGTTCGATCAGGAGTTTTTGCTCGACGCAGCCCCCATGCGCCCGGGAAAGCGCATGCCGATCCTGCTCGTCGAGCCAAACGGCAATGCCAAGATCGACCTCTGGTGCAAGTCCGTACCCGCGCGCGTAGAGATCTCAGACATGATCATGAAGATCGAGCCCGGCCCCTTGCCGGAAGGTTTGCCGGAGATGCTGAGTGCAGGGCAGTGCACGCCTGAACGCATGCAGGCAGATCAGGAACTGCTGACGGTTCTGGCGCAGGTCACCGGCTGGCAACGCCAGGACGAAAGCATCGTTCTTCTTGGGCCGAGCACGCTGAAATTCCGTCCCAGCGATCACTAGCGAGACACCATGGCCGCAAAACCGCGCATCGCTTTGATCGGTGGCGGGATCGGCGGACTCGCCGCCGCCATTGCCTTGCGTCAGCGCGGCTTTGAGCCGGTGGTGTTCGAACAGGCAGACAGGCTCAAGGAAGTCGGCGCCGGTATTCAGATTACGCCCAACTCGACCAAGATCTTGCGCGCACTCGGCCTCGAGGATGGGGTCCGCAAGCGTGGGTTTGAGCCTGGTTTCATGCTGACGCGCGACATGATCACCGGGGAGGTCCTGTTCCGTACCCAGGCCAAGGGGGCCATGGCCGAACGGTTTGGCGCCGGCTGGTTTCAGATCCACCGCGCCGACTTGCTTGACATACTCACGAGGGCGCTGGGCGACGCCGATATCCGCCTGAACGCATCCTGTGTTGCAGTAGAGCCCGCAGAAAATGGTGCGACCGTCGAGATCGGCGGTGGCAGGCGCGAGCTGTTCGATGTCGTGGTCGGATGCGACGGCATTCGTTCGCTGGTGCGTGCCGCACTTCACGGCGAGCAAAGTGTCCGCTTTACGGGCAACATGTGTTGGCGTGCGCTGGTCCCGATCAGTGCGCTGCCGGAAAATCATCTCGAGCCCGTCATGAATTACTGGATGGGCCGGCGTGGCCATGTTGTCGCATATTTCGTACGCGGCGGTGCCTTGATCAATCTCGTGGTGGTCACTGAAACCGATCAATGGGTGGAGGAATCATGGTCTGTGGAAGGCCGGCGGGAGGATATGCTCGCGGCATTCCCCAAGGCGCATCGTAGCCTGCGCATCCTGCTTGAAAGCGTCGAGCGTTGCTTCAAATGGGGGTTGTTTGATCGTGATCCCTTGCCGCGCTGGGGGCAGGGACGCGTGATGCTTCTCGGCGATGCCGCTCATCCGATGCTGCCGTTCTTGTCACAGGGCGCCGCGTC
>DASRAF010000294.1:0-12186 GCA_035638295.1 Pseudolabrys sp. | reverse complement strand
TACGAGCCTGCGCTTGCGGTTGGCGTCGGCCATCGCCTTGGCCAGGTTGGACGGATTCCGATACTTGAGTTCTTTAACGGTATCGACGCCGGCGGCCTGCAGCAGTTCGGCATATTCCTTCCGCACGCCCTTGATGCGCATACGGTCGGCGATGTTGGCCCAGTACAGGAGCCGCTTCTCGTCGTACCCGGTTTTCGCCGCGAGTGTCTTCCGCCCTTTGACAGTACGCGCTGCTTCCAGCAGCCGGTCGGACGACCGGATCCCTGCCGACTTGAGAACGGCGGCAACTTCGCCGTCGATCCCGTCGATGTCGGTGATGGGATAGGACATCCGTTTTTCTGCCGCTTCTTTCGTCTGGTTGCTCTTGAAGGATTCAAACAAACTGACTTAACCCGGGAATGGCGCCGACGATTTCTCCGACAGCGTCGTCGCCGATCTTTTCGCGGGCGTACGCGATGGTCTCGCGCGTAACAGCTTGCACCTGGCCCATGCTCAGTCCCGCCGACATCATCTTCGTACCAGCGCCCATGATGCCGCCCATCGAGAACCCGCTACCGCTTTCCAATTGGTTCGCCAGCAAGGCTTCTGCCCCGGGAATCTTGTCGATGAGGGCCCTCACCTTGTCGGCTGGACCTTCCTTGAGCAGGAAGTCGAGGATAATGCCAACTGACTTTTCCGCGGCACTTCGGTCGACGCCAACGTTGGCGACGAGACGCCCGATCAAATCTTCCATGATCCCCTCACGCCCCCGCGTTTGCGGCGGAATTGCGATTATATTGGACGGCGTTTTCGTCAATGACAAGTATGATGCGGTGTCAATGATGCTTAGCGACATCACGCCTCGGACGTCGCGAAAGTCACAGTCAAGTGAAATGAGAAGCCCGCGATACGAATTCAAGTCCACTGATGCGGTCTTGCACGATACTGCAATTGCATATGGCGACAACTTTCGACAACCGAGAACGCACGCACCAAATGTCCGTGCACAAATACAACATGCGCGTTCGTAGTTTAACCATCGGGTGATTTGCCGATTGTTAGGCGCCGCCGCCGGTGTAATCTCAAATAATACTGACAGAAGAAGGATATACCGGTGCCGTTTGGCCGCGGATGAGCATGCGAGATTGAGGGGCGGCGTGCACCGGGTCGGGCTGTATCGCAAAGGGTCGCGTCATGAGGTCGATGAAAGGTTTGCGTGTTGTCGTCGTGACTGACCGCGAGCACGGCCATGTGCTGGCGGCTCGTTTGCGACGAATGGAAGTCGCACAGGTCATGGCAGTGGCTGGTCTCGAAGAGGCGCGGCTCTTGTGTCAGTCGGGCAGGGCCGATGCGTGCCTGGTGGCGGTCGGCGCCCCGGTCCCGGATGCTCCGCCGATGAAAGAAGGCGATGCACCCGGGCTATGCTGCGGCGTTCCGGCATTGATGATCGCTCCAGTCGTCACACCCCAGCTGCGTCGCGCTGCTCGTCGCCGCGGTTATCTCACCGCGATTTCTGCGACAATCCCGCCGCGGATGCTCTATCGCCGCCTTGGCGCCGCCCTTCAGGGCCGTCATGCCGCCCGTCGAGAGCCGCGCTGGCTCGCCAGGGGCATCCCCATGGCCGACCGTTCAAATTCAGCCGTTTTCGGCAAGCCGACCCTGCATTGACGCGTCGTTTCAGCTTGCTAGTTTCGGACTCCAGCCCTGAAGGAGTCCGTTCATGAAAACCCTCGACGCGGTGCTGAACCGCATCGACCACGATATTGATCAGAGCGTAGAGCGGCTGTTCGTGCTTTTGCGGATCGCCTCGGTTTCGACCGATCCCGCCTACAAGGATCAGTGCCGAGCGGCCGCCGAGCACGTCGCCACCGATCTCAAATCAATCGGTTTTGAAGCCTCCGTGCGTCCGACGGCGGGCCACCCGGTCGTGGTCGGTAAGTCGAACAGCGTGGCAGGCCCGCGTGTCCTTTTCTATGGGCACTACGACGTGCAGCCGGTCGATCCTCTCAATCTATGGAAGACGCCGCCATTCGAGCCGCGTATCGAAGTTTTGCCGGACGGGCGGAAGATCATCGTCGCCCGCGGTGCCTGCGATGACAAAGGTCAGGCAATGACATTCATCGAGGCGTGCCGCGCATTCAAGGCTGTCACCGGAAAGCTACCTTTGCCGATCACCATGATGATCGAGGGCGAGGAAGAATGTGGTTCGAAAAATCTGTTCAGCTTCGTTCGCGACAACGCCGCTGAATTCAAGCTCGACCTGGCGCTCGTTTGCGATACGGCAATGTGGGACCAGAAAACGCCGGCGGTGACGACCTCGCTGCGGGGGCTGGTCTACGAGGACGTGAAGATCATTTGCGCCGATCGCGATCTGCACTCGGGCGTGTTCGGAGGCGCCGCGCAAAATCCGTTGCGTCTTCTGTCCGAGATCCTCGGCGCAATGTGGGATGCGAACGGGCGCGTGACCATCCCGGGATTCTACGACGGCGTGAAAGAGCTTCCCGCAGACATCAAGGCCGATCTGAAAGGGCTCGGTCTCACGCCAGAGAAATTTCTCGGCCCGATCGGGTTGAAGCAGCCTTCTGGCGAGAAGGATCGCATGCTGATCGAAATGATCACCACGCGTCCGACGGCTGAGGTCAATGGCATTATCGGCGGCTATACAGGGGAGGGCGCAAAGACCGTCATCCCCGGCGAGGCCAGCGCAAAGGTTTCTTTCCGTCTCGTCGGCGAGCAGAACCCGGAAAAAATCCGCGATGCCTTCCGCGCTTTCGTACGGGCGCGGCTGCCGGCCGACTGCAAGGTCGAGTTCGGCAATTTTGGTCTTGCGCCGCCGATCCAGCTTTCGTTCGACAACCCGGCGCTGACGAAGGCGCGGGCCGTGCTCGCCGAGGAGTGGGGCCACAAGGCTGTGGCCGTCGGTGCCGGCGGCTCCATCCCGATCGTAGCCGACTTCAAGGAAGTCCTCGGCATGGATTCGCTGCTTGTGGGCTTCGCTCTCGACGACGACCGCGTGCACTCGCCGAACGAGAAGTTCGACCTGACCTGCTATCACAAAGGCATCAGGAGCTGGGCGCGCATCCTCGACGCATTGGCGACAAGCTAGAGGACTTACTTCAGCAGGTCGGCGACCTTGTCGATGCCCGCCTGCGAGCAGACATCATCCTTACCGGGCGAACCGGAGACGCCGACGGCACCAACGACTTCAGTTCCGGCTTTGATCGGCAGTCCACCGCCGAGTGCCAGCACGCGCGTATACTGACGCGAACCGACCGCCTCCGGCCTTTCGGTCAATCGTTTTACGAAGTCGGCGGAGGGCTGGCTGAACGTGCGCGCGGTGTAAGCCTTGCGCTCGGCGCCTTCGGGTGTGTGCAGGCCGGCTCCATCTCCGCGCAGCATCACGATCGGCAGGCCGGCGCGGTCGACGACCGTTACCGACACTTTGAAACCCATGCTCTCGCACTGGGCGAGGGCGGCTTGGGCGATAGTCTGCGCCATTGCGAGGGAAATGTTCTTTTGCGTGACCAACCCTTGCGCGGCAACCGCAGTCGAAAGCGCGGTTGCCGGGGCGAGGCCTGCGAAAGTTCTTGATAACGGCAACATCTGCAACTCCCTGAAATTTCCGGACCCGAAGGACTTACCCCGAGCGCTGCAGCTTATTTCAGGACGTCGGTCATCACTTTTTCAGTTTGTAGCCTGTCCTGAACATCCACCAGACCGTGACCAGGCAGACGAGAAGAAACAGCAAAGTCATGCCGACGCTGACGGCATGGCCGACATCGGCGATCTCGAAGAAGCTCCAGCGGAACCCGCTGATCAGGTAGACCACTGGGTTGAACAGCGCGACGGTTTGCCAGGTCGGCGGCAAGACGCTGATTGAATAAAAGGTGCCGCCGAGAAAGGTCAGAGGGGTGACAATCAAAAGCGGCACGATCTGCAGCTTTTCGAAACCATCGGCCCAGATCCCGATAATGAAGCCCAGGAGGCTGAAGGTTGCCGCGGTCAGTACGAGGAAAGTGACCATCCAGAACGGGTGCGCAATGCGCAAGGGAACGAACAGCCACGAAGTTAGCAGGATGATCAGGCCGAGGATGATCGATTTGGTTGCGGCCGCGCCGACATAACCCAGGACGATTTCGAACGGCGACACCGGCGCCGAGAGGATCTCGTAGATCGTTCCGGTGAAGCGTGGAAAATATATGCCGAAAGATGCGTTCATCGTGCTCTGGGTCAGCAGCGTGAGCATGATCAGTCCGGGCACGATGAATGACCCGTAGGGCACCCCCTCGATTTCGGTGATGCGGGACCCGATCGCTGCGCCGAACACGACGAAATAGAGCGAGGTGGAAAGTACTGGCGAGACAATGCTCTGCCAGATGGTGCGCCCGGTGCGCGCCATTTCGAAGCTGTAGATGGCCTGGACTGCTCTCAGGTTCATCGGCGGTCACTCACCAGTCCGACGAAGATGTCCTCCAGCGAACTCTGCGTCGTCTGCAGGTCGCGGATGCGCAGGCCCGCGCGCGGCAGCTCGCCAAGAAGCGTCGCGACGCCCGTGCGCTCCGCCTTGGTATCGTAGTCGTATATGAGCGTGCTTCCGTCCTCGCCGATCGAGAGCTTGAAGGCCGACAGTTCCGCCGGAAGCGCCTGCAGCTTCTGCTGGAGTTGCAATGTCAGCTGCTTCTTTCCGAGCTTGCGCATCAGCTCGGCCTTTTCCTCGACCAGAATGATTTCGCCTTTGTTGATCACCCCGATGCGGTCGGCCATGTCCTCGGCTTCTTCGATGTAATGGGTGGTCAAAATGATCGTGACGCCGGAAGCCCGCAGGTCACGAACGACCTGCCACATGTCCTTGCGCAGTTCGACGTCGACGCCGGCGGTCGGCTCATCCAGAAAGAGAACCTGCGGCTCGTGCGAGAGCGCTTTTGCGATCAGCACCCGGCGCTTCATGCCGCCGGAGAGCGTCATAATCTTGTCGTCCTTCTTGTCCCAGAGCGACAGCGCGCGCAGCACCTTCTCGATGTAAGCGGGGTTCTTCGGTTTGTTGAAAAGACCGCGGCTGAACGAGACCGTCGCCCATACGCTTTCGAAAGCGTCAGTGTGGAGTTCCTGCGGCACCAGCCCGATCAACGAGCGGGCCGCGCGGTAGTCCGAGATGATGTCGTGCCCATCGACCGTGACCTTGCCCGCGCTTGGCACGAGAATGCCGCAGATGATGCCGATCAGTGTCGTTTTTCCGGCGCCATTGGGGCCGAGCAGCGCAAAGATCTCGCCGCGACGAATATCGAGGTTGATCTTCTTGAGAGCCTCGAATCCCGACGCGTAACGTTTCGACAGGTCTGAGACGGAAATGATCGATTGCATGGCTGGGGAGCTTGAGGGAGTCGCAGTCGGCATATAGGCCGCAAATTCGTATCGCGCCAGCCTTATAATTGCGACGAAAGTGCTAGTCGATTTCGACTAGTGCGCTCAGGTCTTTCAGGACAAGTGCTGGTGGAAAATTCTGATACTCGTCCGGCATGTTGGAACGATTGACCCAAATACCGCGAAAGCCTGCGCGAACCCCGGCCATCACGTCCCAGCGGTTCGAAGAGACGAAGGTGACGTCGGCGGGCGAGCAGCGGAATTGATCCGTGACCAGGCGATAGACTTCCGGACGTGGCTTGAACATTTTCAGAGCGTCGACCGAAAGAACCGCGTCGAGGTCACCACCGATTGCAGCAGCCTCCACCGCGCCTTTGAGCATAACAGGCGATCCGTTCGACAGGATGCCCGTCTTGCGGCCTTTCGCTTTCAGCGCCTTGAGTGCGATACGCGCGTCGGGAAAGGCATCAAGCTTGAAATACGAATCGAGCAGCGCCGGCTTCAGCGATTTGTCGACACTGGGTACTGACGCCAATGCATAGTCGAGGGCGCGCTGGGTGAGTGTCCAGAAATCCGTATAGTGCCCCGCGAGTGTGAGGGTCCAGCTGTATTCGAGTTGCTTCGCGCGCCAGATCCCCGAGACCCGATCGGCCTCGGGCCCGGCCTGTGCCTTGTGGCGAGCGATCGCTGCATGAACATCGAACAGCGTGCCGTAGGCGTCGAAGATGAAAATGGACGACATGGTATCCTCCGCGGCGGAGGCCTATGGTTGCAAAGGATTGACGCGAGGGCAAAGGTGCCGTGTGGTGGCCGTGACCGGGAGTGATGAATGGCGTCGGGACAAGGTTGGTCGAAGACGTGGACCTTCTATGAAGGCGATTGGCACGAGGGCAACCTCCCGATCATGGGCGTGCGCGACCACGCGACCTGGCTGTGCTCTTCGGTATTCGATGGAGCCCGTACGTTTGAGGGCGTTTCGCCCGATCTTGATCTGCACTGCGATCGGGTGAATGCCTCGGCGGAAACGATGCACCTCACCCCGGTGGTGTCGACCGAACAATGGCTGGAGCTTGTACGGGAAGGCATCAAGCGCTTCGACAAGGAAGCCGCTCTGTACATACGTCCGATGTACTGGGCGGAGCGGAGCGGAACCCTGCTGGTCGCGCCAGATCCGCAGTCGACGAAATGGTGCCTCAGCGTTTACGAAGCGCCGATGCGCAAGCCGGAAGGCTTTTCGATCACGCTGTCGCCCTATCGCAAGCCGAGCCTTGAATGCATGCCGGTGAATGCAAAGGCGGGCTGCCTCTATCCGAACAACGCGCGCGCGCTGATCGAGTCGCACACGCGCGGATTTGGCAACTGTGTCGTGCTTGATCTGCTCGGCAACGTCGCGGAGCTTGCGACGGCCAATATCTTTATCGGCAAGGATGGCGTCGTGTTCACACCGGCCCCGAATGGCACTTTTCTCAACGGCATTACGCGCCAGCGAGTCATCAAGCTGCTGCGCGAGGCCGGAGTCAGCGTCGTCGAGACTACGCTGAGCTACGGCGACATCCAGACTGCCGACGAGGTTTTTTCGTCCGGCAACTACTCGAAAGTGATGCCGGTAAACCGCATCGAGGATCGATCGCTGCAGCCCGGACCGCTCTATCGCAAGGCACGCGAACTGTATTGGGACTATGCGCATGCCTGAGCGCGCGACCAGCGCTCCGGTCTGCGTTGTCGGACTGGGGCTGATGGGTGAGGTCTATGCCCGGCGGCTGATCGAGGCGGGCATTCCTGTCATCGGTTTTGACATCGATCCTTCGCGCAGCACGCGTCTTGCGGAGATCGGCGGGCGTCCGGCGCCGTCCGGTGCGGACCTCGCCAAATCCGCGCGCTGCGTCATTCTTGCGGTCTTCAGCACTGATCAGGTCGAGGATGTTGTCGAGAGGGAGCTTTTGCCGGCACTCGGTGAGGGCTCAGGAAAGATAGTCCTGTGCATGAGCACCTGTGATCCCGATAGGGTGGCTGCGCTGGCAAATCGCGTCATTCCTCGCGGCATCCGTTATCTCGATGTGCCCGTATCCGGCACCAGCGATCAGGTGCGCCGCGGCGAAGGCGTTGCGTTGATCGGAGGCGACGCCTCGATCGCAGATGAAGTTAAAGATGTGTTCGACGCATTGTTCGTGCGCCGTTTCCACGTCGGTAAGGTCGGAGACGGAGGCCGCGCCAAGCTGGCCGTCAATCTGATCCTTGGCCTCAATCGTCTGGCGCTGGCCGAGGGCCTCGTCTTTGCTGAACGGCTCGGCCTTGATCCAGCTGCGTTTCTCGAGGTCGCGCGTGGCTCGGCGTCCTATTCGCAGGTGATGGAGACTAAAGGGCCGAAAATGGTGCGCGGTGATTTTTCCGCGGAAGGTCGCGTGAAGCAGACATTGAAAGACGTGCATCTGATGCTCGATAAGGCAGCCGCGGTCGGGCAAAAGCTTTCGGTGCTTGGCGTGCATGCGGACGTGCTCGAGGCCTGCGTGCGCGCCGGCGAGGCTGATCTCGATAACAGTGCCGTCATCAAGGAAATGCGGCGCCGCAGAACATAAGCTGTCCCGAATGGGGCTGAGGGAGAAAGACAATGAAAAAACTGACAGGCCTGGCGTTGACGGCTTTGATGCTTGCCGGTGGGCTCGCGTCATCGTCCTACGCGCAGGAATGGCCACAGAAACCGATCCGCATCATCGTGTCATTCGGTCCGGGCGGCGGTGCCGACATCATCGGCCGCATTCTTGCGGACCCGATGCAGGCGCAATTGGGCAAGCCGGTGGTGGTCGAGAACAAGCCTGGCGCCGGCGGCATCATCGGTAATGAAGCGGTCGCAAATGCCGATCCTGATGGCTACACGCTGGGCATCATGACGGCCGGCCAGATCATTGCATCCGTCACCCGAAAAAATATGCGCTACGACACTTTGACCGCTTTTGCTCCCATCGGTCAGATCGCGACCGCGAGCCTGCTGATCGTCACGCGACCGGACTTCCCCGCCAACAATGTGAAGGAGCTTGTAGCTGCGGCAAAAGCCGACCCCGGCAAGATCGTGTTCGCCAGTCCGGGTTTTGCGGCCACGCAGCACTTTGCGGGCGAAATGTTCAAGCAGACCGCGCAGGTCAATCTGCTGCACGTTCCGTTCAAGACATCGCCGGAAGCGATAAACGCAACTCTCGGCAAGCACGCGGATGTGTTGTTCGACACCGTGTCGGCGTTGATCGGACACGTGCAGTCGGGACAGCTCAAGGCACTGGCGGTCACTGGCAAAGACCGGTTTCCAGCGGTTCCGGATATTCCGGCCGCGGCCGAATCTGGTGTTCTTCCGGGTTATGACGTGACGACCTGGTACGGCCTGTTCGCGCCCGGTGGCACGCCCGCGCCGGTGATCGCCAAGCTGAACAAGACGCTCAATGACAGTCTGGCGGACCAGACCGTACGTGAGCGTCTTGCTACGGCAGGCGTCGTGGTCAAAGCATCGACGCCCCAGGCCTTCGGAGATTTCATGGTCGGCGAATACAAGCGATGGGATGCCGTGCGTGAAGCCGCGGGGATCCCGCAGCAGTAAAGGGGTCAGACGCGGGTCACGCTGATCGAGCGCTCTTCCGCCATTGAGCGGATGGTCGCCTCGAAAGCGCCGACGACGTCGAGCATATCGGCGGTCGATACCGGGAAAGGCTTTCCGGTCTCGATCGTCTCGGCGAAGGATTCGAGCAGTACCCCGAGCGAGTCGGCCGCCGGGTAAACCTGCGTTGCCGGCTGCTCGCCGATCTTCGCGACGGTCAGCATCGTTTCTTCGCGGGCTTCAGCCGAGCCTTTGCTGCCAAACACCATGATCCGCCAATACATCGGCGCGGCACGTACGGTCGCAAGTACGCCCGTCGCGCCACTTTCGAACTGCAAAAGGGCTGCCGCCGCGTCGCGCGGATCTGGCGGCGGCTTCTGCGAATAGACGGATGCGTTCACTTTTCGGATCGGCCCCGCGAGATTGACGAATGCGTCGAGCACATGCAGCCCGGCACCGGTCATGCCGCCGCCCGGGGATTCGCGCGGGTCGTCGCGCCATCCACCCTTCACCCTTGTCGAATGTTCATTGGTGAAGTTGCCCTCAATATGCAGAACGTCGCCGATGATGCCTTCGGCAACCACGCGTTTGAGCTCGCGCATGGAGGGGAAGCATCGCTTGTTGTTGCCCAGAGCGAACGGAATGCCGGCCTTTTTGCACGCAGCAATGGCGATTTCGGCTTCCGCGCGGGTGAGCGCGAGCGGCTTCTCGCACCAGACCGGCTTGCCGGCCGCGGCCACGGCTGAAATTTGTCCAATGTGCAGCGAGTGCGGGGTTGCGAGGAACACCGCCTGAACACGGGGATCGGCAACGGCCTCCTCAAACTCCGTAGACAGTTCGAAGCCCCTGGCCGCCGCGAAATCGCTGACCAGTTCGGGGTCTTTGCTCACGCCTCGGATGAACCGCAGACGCTTGCTCTTGCCCTGAACCGCATCGACGATATTTTTTCCCCAGCGGCCGAGGCCGATTACGGCGGCATTGATCATGTGAGTGGGCAGGTTGGTGGGATGAAAGCAGATCAGCGCATACTAGACAGGCCGGCATGCTCACGGCAAATCAGACGCGGGGATCAGAGAAGGGAAGCGGTCATGGATGACAAGGAGCTTTACGAGCGCGGACTGAAACTGCGCGTCGAGATGTTCGGCCGTGAGGTCGTGGACAAACGGATGAATGCATTCGGCGAGTTTGGGCAGCCGCTGCAGCACATCATAAATGCCTACGCCTATGGCGACGTGTGGCAACGATCGGCGCTTCCACCGGCGGTCAAATCACTCACCATGGTGGCGATGATGGCGGCAGCCGGTCATCAGAATGAGTTACGCGTGCATCTCAAGGGCGCCGTGAAGAACGGATGCACGGCCGAACAGATTCAGGAAGTGCTTCTGCTATTGACGTTGTACTGCGGCATCCCGGCCGCAAACGAAGCACACCGGATCGCCACCGAGGTATTGAACGAGGCGAAGGGGGCGTGACGCGATATTACGGCGGAGGTTCGGTGAGCAGATTGGGCACGGGCCGGCCGCGGATGTCATAGACACGCGCATAGTCGATGCCTTCGCGGTTGATCTCGACCAGGATAGGAGCGGTCAGGTCCCTGCAGTAGAACGTGCCAAGCATCATCGCGAAATCGGCGCGCTTGCGGTCCCAAGTTGTTTCGAACTCAGGTCCGAGTGCCACTTCCGCCGGACGCTGCGGCCCGCAGATTTCAATGGTCCAGCGTCTGCCATCAGGCGGCTTGAGGTGCATTGCGTCGAGTTTCGCGCGCAGCGCCGCTCCCGTCTGTTTGAATGCGAGGCCCCAGTAATCCAGCATGTAATTGTCGTGCGCCATCTGCACGCCGCCCGAGGCCCAGTTGAACGCCGTGTACTGATATGGATGCAGTCGCACCATGTCGCTGAGCGGCAACGCGAGACTGCCGACGAAGATCGCGACGAGCGCGGCAGTTGCGACTTTGCCGAGAGCATGCGCCCGCTCGAAAAGCCAGGCACCGGCAAGACCGCCGATGGCTGCAAACGGCGGCACGACGAAGACGAAGTGGCGCAAGCCATTATAGAAGGCCGGATGCGCCAGGATTGCCACGAGAACTGGCAGGATGGCGGCCAGTGCCACGAGCACAAAGCTGGCGCGCCGGTTCAGCGGTAGTTGGCGTCGCGTAGCCGCAAAAAACGCGCCGGCTACGCCGGCCAGTCCCAGCACCAACATGATCTCGGGGAGCTTGAACGCGAACAGGCGAGGCAGGTAGTCCGCCGGCATGGCGGTGACCGAGATTATCTTGCCGGCGTAGAGCTCTCGCCACGGTTTCTCGAAAAACTTGTCAAAGTATTCTGCCGCCCGGACCGGATTGAGCGGCGCAAGAATAGACCAAGGCCATAGCAAGCCCATGATCAGGAAGCCGAGGGCCAACGCCGGCACGATCCGCCAGATGAATTCACCGACGCGCGCCGCGCTCTGACGCAAGCCCGCGCTGCGCGCTTCACCCACCGCGATGAGGAGCAAGGCGACAAGCGCGTAGGGCGCGATGATGCCCGCAAGGATGCGTGAACCGAAGACAAGCCCCAGGCCAACGCCCGTGAGTGTGACTGTTCGCGCGTCCGGCCATGGATATTCTTCGAACGCACGAACCATGCCGAGCAGCAGCACCGCCATGGCGGCGGCGAAAGGCGCGTCCTTCGCATTGATGAACATGTGGCCGTAATAGAGCGGGCAGCTCGCGAGCAGGATCAGCGCGATCAATCCGGCGACCGGGCCACAAAGGTGGCGGGCGATTCTCCACGTTGCGATCAGTCCGACTATGCCGACAAACGCGCCCACGAGCCGGCGCGTTTCAAAAAGGTCGAACGGTAGAATCTTGGCGGCAAGCGCGGCCGCCATGTCGAAGCCGCCGCCATATTTGTAGAGGTTGACGAAGGAGAGGGCGCGGCGGTCGGCGAAGCCCGAGCCGTAGAGCTTGAGGAGCAGGTCGCCATACTGGGCATGGGTGTAGTCGTCCCAGCCCAGCCCATAGTCGCGGAAGGTCATCAGCGCGATGACCGCGACGATTGCGATAACGCCGATGGCAATCCGGTCGGCAATTGCAATTGCCGACCGGGTGCCCAGAAGTGGCAGAGATAGGGTCGAAGTGCTGGCGATGTTTATTTGCTCGCGGCGACGAACATTTCCTCGACATGCTCCCAGTTCACCAGATGGTCGAGAAATGCCTTCAGATAGTCCGGCCGCCGATTTCGATAGTCAATGTAATAGGAATGCTCCCAAACGTCGCAGCCGAG
>DASRAF010000293.1:0-29633 GCA_035638295.1 Pseudolabrys sp. | reverse complement strand
TCCTCTGCGTTTTACCTATATGGTCAGTATGTAACGGGTAACTTAGTGGCGTGTTTGAGTGATGAAAGATCGAAGGACTCCCAGTCATCGAAGTCGATGAGAGCGAAGAGATTTCGGTCGCGGTCAGGGCCGATGATTTGCTCAAAGGCGACACAGCGGATCCCAAGCGGCACCCCATCGCCATCGCCTTACGTCGCCAAGGTGATGTGGATGATGCGCGGGTGACCAAGAACGAGGCCCTAGTCCGCCGTGGCAAGAAGTGGTTTCGCTACGATGCGCCGGACAAGCCGTTGTTTAAGCAATTGCAGAAGACACTGACGGCCCCTGAATAGTGCCTGGGGGCTGCCAATTTGTCGCACGGTCGTAGCCCACTTCTTACCTATATGCGCGACATGGGATCGACCCAGAAATGGCGAAACAGGAAAAGTGAGACTTTGCGAAGAGTTGAGCTCTACAGCTCGGCTTACAAATTAGCGTGGGAGCAAATTTCTTCCACGGAGAGGCGCGAGCGGCCGAACATACCTTTGCTTATTCACGCTTCTATTCGACGCCAACTTAAGGCAGGAGTGACAGACGCTCATCTTATCGCTTTCAAGGCGCTCAAAGATGCCCTTGGCCCCGATACGTACTAGCGCCAGCTGGCCACCGCGCCTTGAAATCCGCCATCGCTTCTTCGCGCGTAACGCGAGACTCGTCGATACATAAGAAAGGGCCAGGCGTTGGCACCCGGCCCTAACAGCCATGACAAAGTAAGGGGGAGACCCCTGGGTTACCGAGACCATCGAGACCGCTGTTCCAGAAACGTGTTCCTATTGTAAAACCACGGGAACGATTTAGTGGTCTAACGAATTTCATATTTGCCGACCGCTATTTTCCATCCCCATCCCATACAACAGCGGCCGGAGTACGTGCAACAAAGGCTGCCAACGCGCCTCGCTGGCAGCCTTTGCCGTTTCGAGTGAGGTGCGCATGAGTACGCAGACCTTAGTGCCAAGCAGCGATACGACCGTCCATTTGGTACTGAATGATTTCGGCTATGTCGGCCGCGCTTACATCGCTGAGGCAAAAGCCGACGAGTGGACAACCGTTAGAGACATCGCCAACGGGGAATATTCAAATCCGGTGCAGGTGATCGCCTTCAATGTAACAGAAGGTTGGGCCCGGGATGTCACCCAACACATCGCGCAACTCGTGCTCGAATTATGCAGGCAGGAAGATGATTTCAGTCAACCCGCACGGGAATTTGTCGAACGCATTCTCAACATTTTCACTATTCCCGATGAAGTAAAAGCCATCGACTCGCGCCGATGGCCGGAACAACTGCGCGCATCGAGGGATTTTCATTTGTGTGGTCGGCCCCGTCCCTCCTCAATCCCCGAAAGCCGGCCACACCGGTCGGGGCTGTCATCGCTTCCCCGGTGGCAGCCCGGCTTTTTGGGGCGGGTTCCGAGATGGCACGGAAAGAGCCGCAGTCATAGCGTCCGCAGGCTCTTTCTTTATTGAGACAAGTCGCTCGCTGTTAGCGTTCCGAAGTTCCGTCCTCGCTGCGACAAAGAAAAACAAGAGAAGGACGCCAACGGGCGAGTTGGCAGCCCAGACGATGCAGATGCCGCTATCGTACTTCTATCTTGGCCGTAGCGGAGTTATTTATTTGGGGCGCCATATGCGGGAGGACCCGCCATGGGCCAATATGACCACCTCATTGAGTGGTTCAAAAAGCGCCACGACACGCTCATAGACGATTTCGAGCCTCTTCAGACGGGCGCGAGAAGAGTCATGGAATTTGATGGCTCCGAATGGCGCGACATAACTCCGAAGATCATTAGGGAAACCAGAAGCAGAATTGAGGAGATGCAATTCCTCGTTAGGATCTACCAGCTCCGCAACGAACACCCGCCCAATCTCGATTCATCATCCAGCGAGCAAAAGAAAGATTCTTCAAGTGAGCAAAAGGAAGTTTCTTCAAATCAAAAGAAAGTTTCGTAATTTTTCTCAGCTGCCGGTGAGTTGCCTGTCGCCAATGGGATGAGGTCGTCAGCGAAGGCGGCGTCAATGTCTTTCTTCAGCTGCTTGAAGTGGGGCTGCCACCTTTTCCGAAATCTGCATGGTAGCCCCCGATGGTTGGAATGCGCCCTGGAAATCCGCCGAGCGCAGGCGGAAAAGTTGGACACAATTTTGCACACAAACGCCTCGGCACTCGCGTTGAAGACGTTGCCCGCGACTCAACCGTAATGGGGGCGCGGCGACCCTTGTGCCGATTTAGGTCCGGCAGTCGCTTGCAACCGGTGAAGTTCTTCCAGTCGCTGCGCCAAGGACATCCACCTGGTTACCGGACGACGGCAAGTTTTTGCAGGCAGAAGTGTGTCGGCATCTGTAATCACGTTTTTGAGCCAAAAACGCCGCCAAGCAATTTCTTGGGTGTTACGCACGACAAAACTCCACAGACCGCTATCAAATCGCGAGAGACATAAAGGTTCCTGGAGGCACGAGGAACGCCGAGTTGTAGCCGTGGTTAACTTCGCGGCCAGCGTTTATGTGAGCCGACTTCCATGTCGCGTGGAGTAGCCGGAACTTGCGACGGGGCGAGTTCTGGTCCCGCCTGAGCGCCAGGGTTTTTCTTTGCTCCAAGCTTGTCTGATGTGGCCCCATTGGTGGCCCGAGAGCAAAATCTGGCTAAGGAAAATCTACCAAATAATTGATAATATTACATAATCAACAAACGGATAGGCTTCACGTCAACAACATGAGTTCACTTCATGAAGAACGTGAGCATGATCGGCGGCTTCCTGATGCTGTGCGCGGCCGGCGCCGGACGCTATTCGCTCGATGGCCCGTGCATCCTTCCGGAATATCTGCGGACGTAACCGCTAGCGCGGCTGCATCGCCCGCCAGATGCGCTCGGGGGTCGCCGGCATCTCGATATGATCGACGCCGAATTCTGACAGCGCATCGACCAGCGCATTCGTTATGGCCGGTAACGCACCGACGCAGCCGGCTTCGCCCGCGCCCTTGACGCCGAGCGGATTGGTCTTGGTCGGCACCGGGTTGCTCTCCACTTCCATGGCGCAGAAATCGTGCGCATGCGGCATGGCGTAGTCCATAAACGAGGCTGTTACCAGCTGACCCGAACCATCGAAATGAATGTCCTCCATCAACGCCTGGCCGGCGCCCTGCGCGATGCCGCCATGTACCTGGCCGTGCAGCACCAGCGGATTGAGCACGGTGCCGAAGTCGTCCACCACGCTGTAACGCGTGATGTCGACCTTACCCGTCTCGCGGTCGATTTCCAGTTCGCAGATATGGCAGCCGTTCGGATAATTATTGGCCGGCGCGACATAAACGGCGGTCGCGAACAGCCCCGGCTCCATGTCCTTCGGCAGGTTCCCCCGATCATTTGCGGCGGTAGCGATCTCCTTCACCGTCAGCGTGCGGTTGGTCTTGTTGGTGGAGAACACGCCTTCGTCGAATTTGAGATCGTTCTCCTCGACCTTGAGCATGTGCGCCGCGATCGCGCGCGCCTTGGTCACGACCTTTTCGGTCGCGAGGTGGAAGGCTGAACCGGCGAGCGTCGCCGAACGCGAACCGCCAGTGCCTTCGCCATAGAAGACCTGGTCGGTATCGCCCTGGATATATTGCGCCTCGCGCGGGTCGAGGCCGAGGCGATCGCAGACCAGCTGTTTGAACACGGTCTCGTGGCCCTGGCCCTGCGAATTCGAACCTGAAAAGAGGATCACGGAGCCCGAACGATCGAAGCGCACCTCGGCGCCTTCGGTGCTCGGCGCGCCGGCGCGTTCGATCGTGTTGGAAATGCCGAAGCCGAGCAGCTTGCCGCGCTTGCGCGCCTCGGCTTTGCGCGCCTTGAGGCCCTTGCGGTCGGACAGTTCGAGCGCGAGATCCATGTTCTTCTCGAACTCGCCGCTGTCATAGGTGAACGTCAGACCCGTCTTGAACGGCATGGCGCAGGACGGCACGTAGTTGCGCCGCCGCAGTTCGGCCGGATCGATGTTCATCTCGCCGGCCGCAAGGTCGACCATGCGTTCGATCACAAAGGCCGCTTCCGGGCGGCCATTGCCGCGATAGGGCCGCATCGGATTGGTGTTGGAGAATACCGCCGTGATGTCGACGTGGATCGCGGGCGTGCGGTAGACGCCGGCGAGCGTGCCGGCATTGAGCACGAAAGCCGGCATCGAATGCTGCAGATAGGACCCGATCGCGGCGAAGGTCTTCACGCGCAGCGCGAGGAAATGCCCTTCGCCGTCGAGCGCGAGTTCGGCCTCCGTCACGTTGTCGCGCGCCTGCGCATCGCTCAGGAAGGCTTCCGTCCGCGTGCTGATCCATTTCACCGGCCGTCCAGTCAGCTTTGACGCCAGCAGCACCAGCGGCGTCTCGTTGAAAATCGGCGTCTTCATCCCGAAGCTGCCACCGGTATCGCCGGTGATGATACGAATCTTGCTTTCCGGCACCTTGAGCACCTTGGCAAGCTCCATGCGCGTCGGATGCGGCCGCTGCATCGGCGTATAGATCGTGTAGCGGCCATCCGTGGTGTTGTAGTCGCCGACGGCGCCGCGCGGCTCCATCGTGGCTGCGGTCACGCGATTGATGACGAAGCGATGCCGCACGATGTGGCTCGCGCGCGAAAAGGCAGCCTCGACCGCCGCCTTGTCGCCGATCAATTCGACAAAGCAGATATTGTTCGGGCAATCGTCCCATACGCGCGGCGCGCCCGGCTTTGGCGCTTCGGCCGTGGAGGTGACGGCAGGCAATTCTTCGTAGTCGACCTGGATAAGTTCGGCCGCGTCCTGCGCCTGTGCCGGCGTTTCAGCCACGACGAACGCGACATAGTCGCCGACCCAGCGCACGCGGTCTTCGGCAAGGATCGGATAGCGCGCCTTGTACATCGGCGAGCCGTCGCGGCGCTTGAGGCCGCCAGGCACCGGGAGATCTCCGTAGCCGGCGGCCTTCACGTCTGCGGCGGTCAGAACAGCCAACACGCCGGGCGCGGCCTTTGCGGCTCTGGTATCGATGGACTTTATCTTTGCGTGCGCATAGGGCGAACGCAGCACGACCGCGTGAGCCATGCCCGACAGCTTGATGTCGTCCGTGTAGCGGCCGCCACCGCGGATCAACCGCGGATCCTCGAAACGCGACACGCCTTGGCCAACGGCGAACTCACCCATGTCAGTTTCAACCAGTCGAATTCATCTGTCACCGGGCCAGTGACGAGGAGGGTTCGTGTGCCCTTGTCGCGTCAACCTGCTTTGAGTTTTTCCGCCACGCGCGGGGCGAAATAGGTCAGCACGCCGTCACAGCCGGCGCGTTTGAAGGCGGTCAGGCTTTCAATCATGGCGCGCTCGCCATCGACCCAGCCTTTTTCCGCCGCCGCCATGATCATCGCGTACTCGCCGGACACCTGATAGGCGAAAGTCGGCATTGCAAACGTGTCCTTCACGCGCCGGACGATGTCGAGATAGGGCAGGCCAGGCTTGACCATGATCATGTCGGCGCCTTCCTGGATGTCGAGCGCGACCTCGCGCAGGGCCTCATCCGAATTGGCGGGGTCCATCTGATAGGTGCGCTTGTCGCCGGTCAGCGTCTTGGCCGACCCCACTGCATCGCGGAACGGCCCGTAGAAAGCCGAGGCATATTTCGCCGCATAGGACATGATCGAAACATCGGCGAAATTTGCCGTGTCGAGCGCCTTGCGGATTGCACCGACGCGTCCGTCCATCATGTCCGATGGCGCGATGATGTCGCAGCCGGCTTCCGCCTGCACCAGTGCCTGCTTCACCAGCGCGGCGACCGTTTCATCATTAAGGATGACGCCGTCGCGCAGAAGCCCATCATGGCCATGGCTGGTGAAGGGATCGAGCGCGACGTCGCAGAGGATTCCGACGTCCGGCACTTCTTTCTTGATGGCGCGAATGGCGCGGCAGACGAGATTGTCGGGGTTGACCGCTTCGCTGCCGGTATCGTCGCGCAGGCCAGGGTTCGTGTAGGGAAACAGCGCGACGCACGGGATAGTCAGCTTGGCCGCCCGTTCGGCTTCGCGGATAAGCCCGTCGATCGAAAGACGCTGCACACCCGGCATCGACCGTACAGGCGTGTCGTTCCCATCGTTGACAAACAGCGGCCAGATCAGGTCGTCGGTCGTCAGCACTTGCTCGCGCACCATGCGGCGGGCCCATTCGGCGCGCCGGTTGCGCCGCATGCGGATTGCAAGATCGAGTGGGGCGCTATTGGTCGCCTCGCGTGCCTCCTGTTCGACAGGCACGAAGCCGATTTTCCGCTCCAAAGGTCGGCCGAACTTTATGGCCATAAATACACTCCCGGCGCTCTTTTAGCCGGTCTCATGGGGTCCCGCTACCCGGTGTCGCGAGGAGCCGCCGGCGCAGTTAACCGGCCCGCCGTTCCAACTCCACCCCGGCTTCAAGGCTTTCCTTGTCTCTATAGATTGAGGCGACGGCCAGGGTTCGTCCACCCGATTTATAATGCACAACGCAATCGCGCTTCATCACGTCGCCCTCGATTTCGATGAAGTCCCATTTCTCCGCGTGCCCGACATAGTTGATTGGCACGTCGTAGTGCTGGCTCCAGAAGAACGGCGCCGATCTGAATGGTGTTTTCACGCCCATCATATTGAGCGCCGCAACTTGCCCCTGCCGCTCCGCGACGACCCAGTGCTCGACGCGGATGCGCTCGCCGGAAATGGGATCGGGCCAACGCGCGATATCGCCGGCCGCGTAGATGCCCGGAGTGCTCGTCTCCATGAATTCGTTTACGCTCACGCCCTTGTCGACGGCGAGGCCTGCCTTTTCGGCGAGCGTAAGGCGTGGGCGCACGCCGACTCCGACGACAATCAAGTCGCCCTCGAGCGTGCCGCCGCTCTTGAGTGTCACGCGTTTGCCTTCGATCGCGCTGACGGAATCCTCGAGATGGAATTTGACGCCATGCTCTTCGTGCAGTGCACGGATGAAATCGCCGAGCTGCGGCCCGAACACGCGTTCGAGCGGGAGCTTCTCAGGCGCCACTACATGAACCTCGATTTCGCGGGCGCGCAGTGCGGCGGCAGCTTCGAGGCCGATGAAACTCGCCCCGATGACGACCGCACGTTTCGCGGACTTTGCGTTGGCGATGATGGCGCGGCAATCGGCGAATGAACGCAGCGTGTGGACATGTGGTTGATCGGCGCCGGGGATCGGAAGCTTTACCGGCTCGGCACCGGTCGCCAATAGCAGCTTGTCGAATTTGATCTTGCTGCCATCGCCCAAAGTCACTTCCTTGCCTTTGGCATCGAGCGCGGCAACCTCGGTTTTTAGTTTGAGATCGATTTTGTTTTCGGCGTACCAATCGTCGCCGCGCAGTGGCACCCAGTCTTCAGGTGCGCTGCCGGCAAGATAATCTTTCGAGAGATTGGGCCGGTCGACCGGGGCCGCGTCATCGTTGCTGAGCATGGATATGCTTCCGGCGAAACCACGTCGTCGCAGCATTTCCGCGGCAGCGAAGCCGGCTGCTCCGCCGCCGACAATGACGACGCGTTCCTTTGCCCCGGTCTTGCCGGGAGCAGGCTCCGCTTTCTTGTCTTTGACAAAAATCTTGACGCCTTTCTCCTCGACCGACCAGCAGGTCACCGGGGCCAAAGCCGGCGCGGCGATGGCTTCGCCCGTCTGCAGGTTGAAGTGGGCGTGGTGCCAGGGACAGCGGATCGTCTCGCCCACGAGCAGACCCTCGGCGAGGGGCCCGTGATAATGCGTGCAGTGGGCCGAAAGCGCGAAGAGCCTGCCGCCCTGACGCACGAGCACGACTTCGTCATCGCCGATATGGCCTGTCAGCATCGCTCCTTCGGCGAGGTCGGCAGCCGGGATGCCGGCTGAAAGGTCGGGTCCGCCGGGCTTCTTCTCCTCTGTAGCCATGGTTTCCTCCGTGGATGCTGCGCCTGGTCCTGTCCGTTAGATGCTTTGGTGGCCGAAAAATTCCAGCATATGCCATAAATGCACGAAGGGCCGCCTGGTTGCCGCGATCCGGCCTTGCTTGCTAAGCCGCTTAGGTCAAGGCGGGGCCATTCATGGATTTCGAGCTGTCCGAGGAACAACTTGCATTTCAGGCCACGGCCCGTTCATTTGCGCGCGACGAGATGATGCCGCATGCGCGCGACTGGGATGAGAACGAGATCTTCCCGGTCGACAGCATGCGCAAGGCGGCGACGCTCGGCTTCGGCGGTATTTACGTGAAGGAAGATGTCGGCGGCTCCGCGCTTGGCCGTCTCGATGCCGCGCTGATCTTCGAGGAGCTCGCGCAAGGGTGCACTTCTACCGCGGCCTATATTTCGATCCACAACATGGCGGCGTGGATGATCGATGCTTTTGGCAGCGTCGAGGTGCGCAGGAAATTTCTTCCCAAGCTTTGCACGATGGAGCATTTCGCAAGCTATTGCTTGACCGAGCCGGGCTCCGGATCGGATGCGGCGAGTTTGAGCACGCGCGCCCGGCGAGATGGCGATCACTACGTGCTCGACGGCGCGAAAGCGTTCATCTCGGGTGGCGGCGTTTCAGATGTCTACGTCGTGATGGTGCGAACGGGTGAACGCGGCCCGCGCGGGATCTCGTGCATCGTCGTCGAGAAAAGCACTAAGGGTCTCTCGTTCGGTGCACAGGAGAAAAAGCTCGGCTGGAAGACGCAACCTACCGCGATGGTCCTCTTCGAAAATTGCCGTGTTCCGGTCGCGAACCGGGTTGGCAGTGAAGGGCAGGGCTTCAAGATCGCGATGGCGGGCCTCGATGGCGGCCGCCTGAACATCGGCGCCTGCTCGATTGGCGGCGCGCAGTTCTGTCTCGATCGCACGATTGCCTACATGAAAGAGCGCAAGCAGTTCGGCTCGCGACTTGCCGATTTCCAGGCGCTGCAATTTCGCGTCGCCGACTACGCCACGGAACTCGAGGCGTCGCGGCTGCTGCTGCATCGCGCCGCGGTTGCCGTCGGGGAAGGCGAGCCGGCCGCAACGCGCCTCGCTGCCCAGGCGAAGCGTCTTGCTACCGATACGGGTTTCGACGTGGTCAATGGCTGCCTGCAGTTGCATGGCGGCTATGGTTATTTGCGCGATCATCCCATCGAACGTGTCTTGCGCGATGTGCGCGTGCATCAAATACTTGAGGGTACCAACGAGATCATGCGCATGATCGTCAGCCGCGCTATGCTCGGTAATTAAAGGGAGAGGCCACCATGGAACAGATTCCACGCCGTTATTTCTCCAGCGAGGACATGCAAAAGCGCATTGCCCGCTTCAAGGACCTTAAAGGCTTCGACGGCGGCCTGCCCGACAGCAAAATGCCGGGCTGCGAGCGCACATTGTTCAACGTGATCGGCTTTCAACCGCCCGAAGGATCGGGCGGGGCGGTGACATCGCCGGTGGGCGATCACGCCGCACAGCTTGCGGCGATCAAGATCAGCGAGGGCTTCAACCTCGGCTACTGCAAGGCAAAGCCCGGTCACGGCCCGGAGATGCACAATCACGACACCAATGAGACTTTTATCCCGATGACCGGCACCTGGCGCGCGAGCTGGGAAGACGAAAACGGCAGGGTTGAATTCGTCGATCTCGGTCCGCTCGATGTTGTGTCGTTTCCGCCCGGCATGATCCGCCGTTTCGAGAACGTCACCAAAGGCGATCCGAACCAGGAGTCGGTCCTGATGTTCGTGATCGGTGGCGACGGTCCACGTGCGGAGTTCACCGATCAGGCGATGGAGCGCCTGCAGAAGGCCGGAGTCTGGTCGCCTGATTGAGCGGGCGGCGCATGAGCGCCGCGCCGTTAACCGGTGAGTTGGCTCTGGCGACGGCCGCGATCTTTGCCGGCGCCGCCGTCTATGTCAGCGTCGCCGAGCAACCCGCGCGGTTGAAGCTCGACACCCGGGCGTTGTTGACCGAATGGAAGCCGAGCTACGAACGTGGCGCGATCATGCAGGCGAGCCTCGCGATCGTGTCGGGCGTGCTGGGCATCATTGCTTTTCTTTATACGTATGACTCGCGTTGGCTTCTCGGTGCCGCGCTGATACTCGCCCCCTGGCCCTATATGATGTTCATCATCATGCCCACCAACAGAGTGCTCAAGTCGACATCGCCCGAGCAGGCGAGCGACCAGACACGCGGTCTCATCGTCCAGTGGGGACGACTGCATTGGGGTCGCTCCGCGCTCGGATTGCTTGCGGTTGCCTCCTATTTGTGGGCGCTCAATTGAGCAAGGACGACATTCTGTTCGAGCGGCGTGGCGCGGCGGGGATCGTCACGCTCAACAGGCCGAAGGCACTTAATGCCGTCACGCACGCAATGGTGCTTGCCTTGCGTACGCAGCTCGCCCGCTGGGCTGACGATCCCGCGGTGACGCGCGTCGTGATCGCCGCAACTAAGGGGCGAGCCTTTTCCGCCGGGGGCGACATTCGCGCGCTCTACGATCTCGGCAAGGCAGGGCGCCATGACGAGGCGCTGCAATTCTGGCGCGACGAATATCCGCTGAACGCGGCGATCAAAAACTATCGCAAGCCTTACGTTGCATTGATCGATGGCATCGCGATGGGCGGCGGCGTCGGCGTGTCCGTGCATGGTTCGCATCGCGTCGCCGGCGATCGGTTTTCTTTCGCCATGCCGGAGGTCGGCATCGGATTCTTTCCCGATGTCGGAGCGACGTGGTTTCTGCCGCGCATGCCGGGCGAACTTGGAACCTACGGCGCGTTGACGGGGGAACGCTTCGGCCTCGGTGACGGGGTCGCAGTTGGCATTGCTACCCATCGGGTGCCGTCGGAGCGTTTCACTCAACTGCTCGAAGGCCTCGCGGGGACTGTCTCCGTCGATGCGGTCTTGTCCGCTTTCAACGAGCCGGTAACGGAGCAGCCGATCGCGGCACGTCGGGCGGCGATCGATCGGCTGTTTGCAGGGGACATGGTCGAGAACATTCTTGCTGGCCTCGATCGCGAAGGCGGCTCCGGAAGCGCCGATGCGGTATGGGCGCAGAAAACGGCCGCCGTAATGCGCTCGAAATCTCCGCTCAGTCTCAAGCTGGCGCTGGCGCAGGTGCGGCGCGGTAACTCATGGGATTTCGAAACGTGCATGCGCATGGAATTCCGCATAGTGTCTCGCGTCATCCATGGGCACGATTTCTATGAGGGTGTGCGTGCCGTGATCGTCGACAAGGACAATAACCCGCGTTGGCGGCCTGCGACGTTGCCCGATGTCGGGGAGGCCGAGGTCGAGCGTCATTTTGCCCCGCTCGGTTCAGCCGAACTGGTGATCTCGTGAACCGTCCCGCCGCGCCCGAGGATATGCGGACGCTCGAGCCGGTTCGCGAGCATGAGGGTGATCGTTCGATTGGCCGCTGGACGCAACGGCTTGTTCTGTTCCTGCGGGCGATGGCAGTGGTCTCGATGATCAAGGGTCTGTATCACTGGGCCCAGGTGTGCGGCATCGGCTTCGGTGAAGTGGTTCCGTTCGAAACGCGTTCGATCGCCTGGCAGACTGCGACCGTGTTTTTTGCGGTCATCGATCTCGTGGCCGCCGTCGGCCTTTGGCTTGCTGCCGCCTGGGGCGCGGTGATCTGGCTCACGGCGGTCGCCTCGATGCTGGCGGTGGAAGTATTTTTTCCGCAGGTGTTCGGTGGCGGCTGGCTGACGGGCGTCCTGGAAGGCACCTTGCTTGTGGTCTACCTGTGGCTGGCGCTGAAGTCGGCGCAGGAACACCCGCAATAGGATCGGGGAGGGCATCATGGCGCGCGTCGGATTTATCGGCCTTGGCAATATGGGATTGCCGATGGCGCAAAATCTGCTCAAGGCCGGGCACACCGTCGAAGGCGTCGACGTCAGCTCAGCGGCCGTGGACAAGCTGAAGGCGTCGGGCGGCACGGGCGTCGAAACCGCGAAGAGCGCGGCCGCGCGCGCCGATATCGTGATCACGATGTTGCCGTCAGGCAAGGAGGTGCGCGAGGTTTATCTCGGCTCCTCCGGCATCATCGAAAACGCAAATGCCGGCACTTTGCTGATCGACTGCTCGACGATCGACGTCGAGACCTCACGGGCTGTCGCCAGTAAAGCGGACAAAAAAGGTCTGCTGATGCTCGACGCGCCCGTCTCGGGTGGGGTCGGCGGTGCCACCGCCGCAACGCTGACATTCATGGTGGGTGGCAGTGCGCAGGCTTTCACGCGCGCGGAGTCGATCCTGCAAAAGATGGGCAAGACGATTGTGCACGCGGGTGGCGCCGGCAACGGCCAGGCGGCCAAGATCTGCAACAACATGATTTTGGGCGTGTCGATGATTGCGGTGAGCGAGGCTTTCGTGCTTGCGGAGAAGCTCGGACTCGATCACCAGAAGTTGTTCGACATTTCGTCAAAATCGTCGGGCCAGTGTTGGTCCATGACGACATATTGTCCAGTACCTGGACCGGTCCCGACGTCGCCTGCAAATCGCGACTATCAGGCGGGATTTACTGCCGCAATGATGCTTAAGGATTTGAAACTGTCGCAGGACGCCGCAAAGAATTCAGGAACCAAGACCGAACTCGGCGCCGATGCCACCCGCATCTATTCCCAATATGTGGCAAGCGGGGAGGCGTCGCGCGACTTTTCCGGAATCATTCGATTCATCCGCGGCTGATGCGGATTTCTAGAGTGAACGAAGCCTTGCGCGTCTGCGTAAAATTCGACGATCAAGAGACCGTTCACCTTCGCAAATAAACCTAATGTTTATAGTGTTATTTAAGCCGATTTTAGATTGCCCCTTCTAAGGTGTGGCACATCCGGAGCGGGGAAAACAGGGCCTTGCAACCGGGGACAGAGTTATAAAACGCAAGGGGCGTTGAACATGAAAGCCGTCGCGAAGACGGTCGAGCCCGCCGCACGCGAGGCGCAGCTCGATCACATTCGGCCTCAATATCTTGAGGCCCTGACGTTGGTCGAACGGCTGCATCGCCGGCTGCTCGACGTTATCAAGGACGAGTTCGATCGGCGTGGTCGCTCCGACATCAATTCGGTGCAGGCTCTGCTGCTCTACAACATTGGGGATAAGGAACTGACGGCCGGAGAGCTGCGCACGCGCGGGTACTATCTCGGCTCGAACGTTTCCTACAACCTCAAGAAGCTTGTCGAAATGGCGTTCCTAGATCATCAGCGTTCGCGCGTTGACCGCCGTTCGGTTCGCATCAAGCTGACCGAGAAGGGCCGCGAAGTGCGCGACATCATCGAGGGCCTCTACCAAAAGCACGTGCGCACTGTTGAGCAGGTCGGCGGAATCAATGCCGAGGAGTTCTCGACGCTCAACAAGTCGCTGCATCGGCTCGAGCGTTTCTGGACTGACCAGATTCTGTATCGGCTCTAACCCCACTGCGGGTGGACTGACTTGCCCCGGTCGTCCTGGCCGGGGTTTTCTTTTGCCGGGGGCCAAAGTGTTACGTCCCCTACATATTGCGCCCCAGAACAGTCCACAGCCCAATGCTTGGCGGGTCCCGGTCAATATGCTATTGCCGGGCCAATCCCGGACACTATCCGGGCGCCTGATCTTTTCCCGAAAACCGGCTTCGTCGTTTCGGGGGCACGCGCCTGGCCACCGATAGGCGCCGATCGCTCGCGGCGCGAGGAGATGTGAATGTCGGCGACGTCAGATCAGAAACGTGCGGGCGAAGTCGAGACCCTTTTTTCAGCCGCATTGCGCGATCTGGATCCTGAAATCGACAACGCCATCAAGCTCGAGCTCGGCCGTCAGCGCGATGAAATCGAGCTGATCGCGTCCGAGAATATCGTCTCGCGCGCGGTGCTTGAGGCGCAAGGCTCTGTCCTTACCAACAAATATGCCGAGGGACTTCCTGGCAAACGCTATTACGGTGGATGCCAGTACGTCGATATCGTCGAGCGCGTTGCGATCGGGCGCGTGACGAAATTGTTTGGCTGCAAATTTGCCAACGTGCAGCCGCACTCGGGTGCTTCGGCAAACGCGGAAGTGTTCTTTGCCCTACTGCAGCCGGGCGACACTTTCATGGGACTTAATCTGGCCGCGGGCGGCCATCTCACGCACGGCTCGCCGGTTAACATGTCGGGTAAATGGTTCAAACCCGTGCCCTATGGCGTGCGGAGTGACGACCATCGCATCGACATGGACGAAGTTGCGAAGCTCGCCGATCAGCACAAACCGAAACTGATCATCGCCGGCGGTTCGGCCTATCCGCGCATCATCGATTTCCGCGGCTTCCGCGAAATCTGCGACAGCGTCGGCGCGATGCTGATGGTGGACATGGCGCATTTTGCAGGCCTCGTCGCGGCCGGCGTTCATCCTTCGCCGTTCCCTCATGCGCATGTTGTGACAACGACAACGCACAAGACCCTGCGCGGCCCACGCGGCGGCGTGATCCTGTCCGACAATGAAGACATAGCAAAGAAGCTCAACTCGGCCGTATTTCCCGGAATGCAGGGCGGACCGCTGATGCATGTGATCGCGGCGAAGGGCGTCGCGTTCGGTGAAGCGCTCAGGCCGAGCTTCCGGACCTATGCGCGCAATGTGCTGGAGAATGCGAAGGCATTGGCCGAGATTTTGAAATCGCACGGCTTAGACCTCGTTTCCGGCGGCACCGACACCCATCTCATGCTGGTCGATCTACGGCCAAAGCAGGTCACCGGCAAGGTCGCCGAACTGGCCCTGGGTCGCGCGCACATTACCTGCAACAAGAATGGCATTCCGTTCGATCCGGCGAAGCCGACGATCACGTCGGGCATCCGGCTCGGCACACCCGCCTGCACGACGCGCGGCTTCGGGATTGCCGAGTTCCGCCAGGTCGGCGAGATGGTCGTCGAAGTTATCGACGTCCTTTCGCAGAAACACGTCGAAGAGGATTCGCTGGTCGAATCCGCGGTGCGCGACAAGGTCAAGTCATTGCTTGCACGGTTTCCCATTTATCAGGACTGAGAAATTGGGGGCGTTATGCGTTGCCCGAGTTGCGGAAGTCTCGATACGCAGGTGAAGGATTCGCGGCCGACCGAGGATTCGGCCGTGATCCGTCGTCGCCGTGTCTGTCTCACCTGCAATTTCCGTTTCACGACGTTCGAGCGCGTGCAGCTGCGCGAATTGACCGTCATCAAGCGTGCCGGCCGGCGCGTCCCGTTCGATCGCGACAAGCTGATGCGCTCCGTACAGATTGCGCTGCGCAAGCGTCCGGTCGAGCCGGAGCGGATCGAGCAGATGGTTTCGAAAATCGTCCGCGAGCTGGAGAGCCAGGGCGAGAGCGAGATTTCCTCGGAAGCAATCGGCGAGATCGTCATGGAGCATTTGCGCGAACTTGACGACGTTGCCTATGTCAGATTTGCCTCCGTCTATCGCAATTTCCGCGAGGCGAAGGATTTCCGCGCGGCACTCGACGAACTATCGGGCGATGAAGATGGGCGGCCCGCAGCCAGCGCACGCAAATGAGCGAGGAGACAACGCCCGGCCCGGAAGGTGCCTCAGCCGACGAGCGCTACATGCGTCTTGCTCTCGCGCTCGGTCGCCGCAATCTCGGCCGCACCTCTCCCAATCCGGCGGTCGGCGCCGTGATCGTGAAAGACGGCGTCAGCATTGGCCGAGGTTGGACCCAGGATGGCGGCCGCCCGCATGCGGAAGTCGAGGCGCTAAGGCGCGCAAAGAAATTGGCGCAGGGCGCCACAATGTATGTGACGCTTGAGCCCTGCGCGCATCACGGCAAAACACCGCCCTGCGCTGATGCCATTATCCGTTCGGGTATCGCGCGCGTCGTCTCGGCGCTGGAAGATCCAAATCCGGAAGTGGCCGGGCAGGGACACGAGCGCATGAGGGCGAAAGGCATTGCCGTCGAGGTCGGTCTTTGTGCCGACGAGGCGCGGCGGGATCATGCCGGGCACATCACGCGCATGACGCAGGGTCGGCCTCATGTAACGGTGAAGCTCGCGATTTCCGCTGACGGCAAGGCAGGCTTGCCGGGCCGGAAGCCGGTGGCGATCACCAACGAAACCGCACGCGACCGGGTCTTCCAGATGCGTGCCCGTAGCGACGCCATCATGGTCGGGATCGGCACGGTGCTTGCCGACGATCCCCAACTGACCTGCCGTCTGCCGGGCATGTTCGAACGCTCGCCGGTGCGCGTGGTACTCGACGAAAAATTGATCCTGCCGCTCTCGACATCGGTTGTTGCCACCGTTCGCGAAACCCCGACCTGGGTGTTCTCGTCCCGCAAGCCGTCACAGATTGCCGAGGAGATTCTTCGGGAAAAGGGCTGCAAGGTTTTTCGCGTCGACGAAAGCGGCGACCGGCTTGATCTGCGACAGGTTCTCAGGGTTCTGGCCGAGCAGGGGATCACGCGGCTGATGCTGGAGGGCGGACCGATCCTTGCAGCAAGTTTCGTGGAAAACGATCTTGTCGACGAGGCTGTTCTGTTGCATGGCGTCAAATCGGTCGGCGTCGACGGCATTGATCCGCTGGAAGGCATGCCACTCGATACGCTCACCAGGCGACTGACCTCACTTGGAAGCGAGAAAGTCGACGTCGATACGATCGAAACGTTCGTCCGCGTCTGAATCATGTTTACCGGCGTCGTCACGAGCATAGGCGAAGTGCGTTCGGTCAAGCCGCGCGCCGATAATCTGCATCGCATTACCATCACCTGCGACTACTCGCGCGCGGACATCGACCAAGGCGCATCGATCGCCTGTTCGGGCGTCTGCCTGACGGTTGTGGATACCGGCGAGGAGGGTGGCCGCACCTGGTTCGCGGTTGATGCCGCAGCCGAGACACTGCGTGTCACGACGGTGGGTCGCTGGCGTCAGGGGTCCAAGATCAATCTCGAGCGGGCGCTGAAATTCGGCGACGAATTGGGCGGCCATCTGGTTGCCGGGCACGTGGACGGGATCGCCACGGTCATGGGGCGCGAAGACTTGACTGAAATGGCCCACTTCGTGCTGCGCGCGCCGCGCGAGTTTGCGCACTTTATCGCGACCAAAGGATCGGTTGCGCTCGATGGCGTCTCGCTCACGGTCAATGCCGTCGAGGGGGATACATTTTCGGTACTGGTCATTCCCCATACCTTGCGCGTCACGACCTTCGGCGCATTGCACAAAGGCGACGATGTCAACCTCGAGGTCGATACGATGGCCCGTTATGCCGCACGGCTGGCGGAGTTGAAGTAGTGTCTTGTTTGAGCCGTGACCGCTTGCTACCACCGCGGTGAACGGGAATTCGGGCATGGCCAAGAAGAAAAGCAGGACGAAAAAGCACAGCGGCCTGCATATGCTGATCGTGGAGTCGCGCTTTTACGAGGGCATTTCAGACGAGCTCCTGAACGGCGCCACGCGCGTGCTCGACAATGCCGGGGCGCGCTACGACCGTGTGACCGTGCCCGGGACACTGGAAATTCCGACCGCCATCGGAATTGCGATGGATGCCTCGCGGCGCCGTCGCGCCCCTTATGACGGCGTGGTCGCGCTTGGATGCGTGATCCGCGGCGAAACCCACCATTTCGAGATCGTGGCGAACGAGTCAGCACGCGCATTGATGGATCTCTCGGTGCGGGAGCGCCTTCCGGTCGGCAACGGCATCATCACAGTCGAAAACGAGGCGCAGGCGCACGCGCGGGCGAAGGTCGAGGGCGAAGACAAGGGCGGACATGCAGCGCGTGCCGCACTCGCCATGGTCGCGCTCAGGCAGACACTGGTGTGGCGCTGATGGGCGCCCCCGCTGCACGCGATGAAAAGGACGCCCGCAAGGCGAACAAGCGCGGCGCGGCCCGCCTCGCGGCGGTGCAGGCGCTCTATCAGATGGATCTCGCCGGGACAGGGCTCAACGATATTCTCGCCGAGTTCGAAAGCCACTGGATCGGCCGCGAGGTCGAGGGCGCGCAATATCTGCCAGCCGAGGCAGCCTTCTTCCGTGACATCGTGTCGGGCGTGGTCCGCGAACAGCGCGAACTTGATCCCCTGATCGATAATGCCCTGTCGAAGGGTTGGCCTTTGAAGCGCATCGAAGCGGTGCTGCGGGCGTCGCTGCGCGCCGGCGCTTACGAGTTGATCCATCGCAACGACGTGCCTGCGCGCGTGGTTGTCACCGAATATGCCGATGTCGCTGCCGCCTTCGTGGGTCGCGACGAGACCGGCATGGTGAACGCCGTGCTCGATCAACTTGCGCGGCGCCTGCGCGCTGGTGAATTCGACCGCGCCGCCGGGTGAAACGATGTCCGGGCGCGACGATAGGTCGGCCGAGGATCGCCTGATCGCGCGGTTCTTCGAGCCCATCGCGACCCATCCCGGCGCGCTTGGCCTGTCGGATGACGCCGCGTTCGTTAAACCACCACCGGGCTATGACCTTGTGCTGAAGACCGACGCCATTGTCGGTGGTGTGCACTTTTTTCCCGAAGACGCCGCGCGTTCGATCGCCAGCAAGGCCTTGCGTGTGAATCTTTCGGATCTGGCCGCGAAAGGTGCGCGGCCGTTGGGTTTTCTTCTGACACTCGCGTTGCCGAAGGACATTGGCGATGACTGGCTCGAGGGCTTCGCGCAGGGGCTGCGTGGCGACTCCGTGCTGTTCGCATGTCCCATGTTCGGCGGGGACACCGATCGGACGCCAGGGCCGATCACGATCTCCATTGCCATGTTCGGCAGCGTGCCGGAAGGAACGATGGTACGCCGTGCAGGCGCAGGCGTCGGTGACCGCGTGTTCGTGAGTGGCACGCTCGGCGATGCGACGCTCGGTCTGATGCTGCGCAAAGGTAAGGACTGGAAACTGAACGAGCCGCAGCGCCAGCATCTGGCGTCACGCTATCTGTTGCCGCAACCGCGCAACGCGCTGGCCGAAGCCGTGCGCACGCATGCCTCGGCGGCCATGGACATCTCGGATGGACTGGTTGGTGATTTTGCCAAGCTCTGTCGTGCGTCCGCTGTGGCGGCCGATATTCAGGTGCCGCGTATTCCCCTTTCGGACGCTGCCAAGGCCGTGGTCGCTGCCGATCCTGCCGCCATGGAATCCGCTCTGACGGGTGGCGACGATTACGAGATCGTGTGCACCGTGCCGCAGGCGAAGGCCGACGGCTTCCGTGCGGCGGCCAAGGGGGCCAACGTTCCGGTCACGGAGGTCGGGGAGATGAGGCCCGGGGAGGGCGCACGATTTCTGGCCGCCGACGGCCGCGTGCTCGCGTTCAAGCGAACGTCCTTCAGCCATTTTTGAGAGGCGACGGGCGTAACGGGCGCGGATATAATGCGATCAAAGAACGGGACTTCTCCATGCACGATATGACGGCGAAAAAGTCGGCCGTGGCACCAGTCGGCCAGCATCCGAATTTTCAAAAGCACCACAAACATTTTCCGACCAGCGCCTGGTTGCGCCGTCGCGCGCCCCACAACGTGCCGCTCTTCGCCTTCGAATATGGCGATACCGGTGCGGGAAACGACGTCGGCATTACCCATAACTGGGGCGCATTTGACGCGATCAAGATCACGCCGCGTTACGGCGTGATGCCGAGCTTGCCGCCCGTGGACGTCAAACTGTTCGGACGCAGCTATTCGGCGCCGATCGGGGTTGCCCCCATGGGCGGACCGTCGCTGGTCTGGCCGGGCGCGGATATCCTGATGGCAAAGGCGGCGCAGCGCGCGCGAGTTCCCTATACGCTCAGCGTTGCCGGTGGTGCCACCATCGAGCAGGCCGCGGAAGCCGCACCCGACGTGTTCTGGCTGCAGCTCTACCGGTTCTGGCATGACGACCACAAGATCGGGCTTGATCTCGTCCGCCGTGCGCAAGCGGTCGAAGCGAAAGTCCTGACGCTCACGCTCGACGTTCCCGTACGTACGACGCGCTCTCGCGAAACCTATGCCGGCCTCGCCCACGAATTCAGGCCAAACCTGCGCATGATCCGCGAGATGATGGTGCGGCCACGCTGGATGCTCGCGCTGTTGCGTCACGGCTATCCGCGTTTTGCCACCATCGCCGATTACGCGCCGCCGGGCGCCTGGACCAACGAGGTCATCGCGTTTGCGCGAGCCCGCATGGGCGGCGCCTTCTCGTGGGAAGAAGTCAAACGCTATCGCGATGCGTGGAAGGGCCCGATGGCGGTGAAGGGTGTCCTGCATCCGGAGGATGCGGCCAAGGCTATGTCGCTCGGCATCGACGGCATCTGGGTTTCTAACCATGGCGGGCGCCAGATCGAGGCGCTGATGCCATCCATCGATGTGCTGCCCGCCATCGTCGCCGAGGTCGGCAAAAAGGCAACGATCGTGCTCGACAGCGGCATTCGCAGCGGACAGGACGTGATGCGGGCGCTAGCACTCGGTGCGGATGCCGCCTTCGCCGGAAAGACGTTCCTTTGGGCCGTGGCGGCACTTGGTGATGACGGGCCGGACTACCTCATCGACCTGTACATCGATGAGTTGCGGGCATCACTGGGCCAGATCGGGGCCCGAACCATCGCCGAGGCGAGGGAGGCGAGCATTCGCCACCCCGGCGCGGTGACGTTCGAGGACACGCCGCGGGCCGTTCGCGCGCCCCGCAAGCGGTAAGCCGCGCTCAATCCTGCCTTGCACTAGGGGCATTGGCGGTTTCCGGGGATCGCCGCTACAAGGGGCGGCCTCCGGGAGCCCGTCCAATGTCGGCGGCAGCCGAATCGTTCCAGCACATCAAGCCCGATGACACGCTCGCGCGCCGCAACGCGATCGTACTCGCGGTCGCGCAGGCGCTTGCCGGCGGCAACAATACGGTGATCGTTTCCACCGCCAGCATCGTCGGCGCAGTGCTCGCGCCCGACAAGGGGCTTGCGACCTTGCCGGTTACGGCCATGGTTTTCGGCATGTGGCTCGGTACGCTACCGCTCGGAGTCCTTGCTCGGCATTACGGACGCCGCTTCGCCCTGCAATGCGGCTCGGCTTTCGGCATTTTGTCCGGGCTCATTTCATATTCGGCAGCGATGAACGGCAATTTCTGGGTGCTGCTAATCGGCACTTTCTGCGGCGGGCTCTACGCGGCGGCGCACCAGTCCTACCGTTTCGCCGCGGCCGATACGGCAAGCGATACCTACCGTCCGAAGGTCGTATCCTGGGTGCTGGCGGGCGGCGTGTTCGCCGCTGTGCTCGGCCCGCAGCTCGTTATCTTCACCAAGGATCTCCTGTCGCCGCATCTCTTTGCGGCGAGTTATCTGGGCCAGTCAGTATGCGCGATCCTGGCGGCGGCTGTTCTGCAATTCGTCAAAGTGCCGCTACTCTGCCCGGTCCACTACAATGGCGCGCGGCCCCTCTGGGAGATCGTGCGCCAAGCACGCTTCATCGTTGCCGTCGCGTGCGGCATCGCGAGCTACGCCATGATGAACATGATCATGACGTCGGCGCCGCTTGCGATGGTCGGCTGCGGTCACTCCATCACCGACGCGGCACTCGGCATTCAATGGCATGTGCTGGCGATGTACGCGCCGAGCTTCGTGACAGGCTCGCTGATTGCGCGTTTCGGCGTTGAGCGCATCACCGGCATCGGCCTGGCGCTGATTGCCGCAACGGCCGTCGTCGGAATCTCCGGCATCTCAGTGGCGCATTTCTGGATCGGGCTTGTGCTTCTCGGCCTGGGCTGGAACTTGTCGTTCATCGGCGCAACCACGATGGTGACGCAATGTCACCGGCCGCAAGAACGCAACAAGGTGCAGGCGTTCAACGACTTCCTGATTTTCGGCAGCATGGCGCTGAGCTCGTTTTCTTCCGGCCAGCTGCTCGAGAAATTCGGCTGGACCGCTATCAACGAAGTCATATTCCCGACGATCTTCGTTACGGCGGGACTGCTCCTGTGGCTCTCGCTGCGCCCGCGTGCTTCGACGGTGTGATCGGCACTCCTCGTCCAAAGGCATAATGGACCTCGGTCCAATCGAACGCGGCGCGTGCTCCTATACGAACTGCGCCCGGAGATTGGAGCGGCCGTGAGAAAGATCGATGCCGAGGTACCGGCTTGCATTCCAGCGGTACCGCAACACCGACCGACCGCTTCAATTTTTCCAAATGAACTATCGCGTCGTTGTCGGTGGGCGTACGATTTTCAGTAGTTGTTAAAAAGAGGCCAAGGAGCGAACGCAGTTCGGCTCCGGAACACAAGCCAGCCCCAAAGCAGATTGGTTCAAGCTGAGGGAATCGTTCGATGACAAGCACACATATTGATTCAAGACCGCCTTTGGCGGGCGTCGCACTGTTGCGGACCATGGCGGACAACTGGTGGCTGGTGTTGCTGCGGGGGATCGCAGCCATAGCCTTCGGCATCCTGGCTTTCGCGTGGCCGGTCATCACGTTGCTGACACTCACGCTCCTGTGGGGAGCCTACGCAGTCGTCGACGGCCTTTGTGCATTGTGGGGCGCTGTCGCCGGCCCGCGCGGGCATATGGGCGCGCGTTTCTGGCTCATCATCGTCGGCCTTGCCGGCGTCGTCGCAGGGTTGCTTGCCTTCGCCTGGCCCGGCGTCACTGCATTGGTGCTGCTGTTCTTCATTGCCATCTGGGCGATCGTCATCGGTGTCATGCAGATCTGGGGCGCGATCCAGCTGCGCAAGGACATGGAAGGCGAGTGGCTCCTGATCCTGAGCGGTTTGCTGTCGGTTGCCTTCGGCATTCTGCTGCTGGCGCGGCCCGGACTTGGGGCGCTTGCGGTGGTCTGGATGATCGGCTGGTTCGCGATCCTCGAAGGCTGCCTGCTGGTCGCGCTGTCGTTTCGGCTGCGGAAGCACAAGCACGCGGCGTGATCGGACACTTTTGTTTGCACACTGTGTTTGTAAACCTTCGCATCTGTTATTGATGCGGAGGCCGTCGGCGCGGCCACGAGATCTATAAATCGTGTCCGATTGGTCGCTCCGCTTTCCGGTAAAAGATCTGCAGCTGAGGCTCTCCCGGGGCGCGCGTCCATGACACAACCTACGTGGACTTTTGCTTCTCCTGATCGCGGCGCCACGACAGGCACCTCATCGGGTCAGCACGCTTTCGTCAATTATCGTCGGGCGCGCGTCCTTCTTTTGCGGAACTGGCGGTTGTAATCTTCTGATCCTCGTGGCGCTGCGAGACGGCGTCCTGCGCAAGGTATTTGACGACCGTATGCGGGAAGACGAAGTTTCTGTCGGGGCGCGGCCCTAGCTAAATCCGGTTCGTGCTGCATGGTTCTTATTGCGGCGGCCACGGCAATCCATCATGCGAAAAAACGCAACGCATTACCTCGGAGCCGTTCAAATTCGAGCAACCAAACTGGTGAGGACAATAGCGCTGTTGTCTTGCTATGATCGGCGGATAGCGGAGGCTCCAGCATGAAAGCCATTGTCACCATTCTCGGCGTCGTTCTGTTGATTGTTGCTGCAATGTATTTCCTCGTGCCGGCGGACTCGCTGCCGACATTTTTCCCCGGACATGAGACTGGCCTGATGCGTATCCGCGCCAAGCACGGCATGCTGGCCGGCGGTCTTGGCGTCGTGCTGCTCGCGGCGAGCTGGTTTCTCGGACGCAGGTAGTCCAGCCGGCGCATTGCAGCGCACGACCATGGTACAATGACACTTCCGACGTAATGCGTTCGTCACGTGCGTTGCCACAGTGATCGATTGATTTTTGCAGCACCCGCCAAAGCTGGGGATGGCTGCAATTTGGTCACAAAAATATCCCGGCTATGCTTTTTTGGTAATTGTCGGCCACCGGCGTCACCCCGCCGGTGGCCTTCTTCGGGGCCGCCGTCGCAAAACGAGCGGTCCCTTTTTTTCAGAGCACGCGGGGCGCTCCGAAAAGTCCGTCTTTCAATTCACAACGCTAGGACGGTCGGCAACAGCCGACTGTGATACGCGTCACACGTCCGGCGATCTGTCGCACTGCCTGTGGATTACTTTTTTGTCAGAAGCGCCAGGACCGACGCCTTGGGAAGCCGCCGGTGAGGAGCCTGACGACTACCAGCAGCAGCACGGCGCCGATGGTCGCGACGATGATGGCCGACAGGATGCCGCTCGCCAGATGAATCCCCAGGCGGGGCATCAACCAGGTGCCGATCAAAGCGCCTACGATACCGACGGCCATGTCGCCAATCAGGCCGAAGCCGCTGCCCTCGACAATCTTGCCGGCGAGCCAGCCGGCAATGACGCCGACAACCAGAATGACCAGAAGACCTTCGCCAGTGATGTGCATTGTGCCAACCCTTTCGCTGCCTCGTACGACCGACACATCGAGGGAATTCCCTTGCCTCCGACAATTGGCTCGGTAAGCGAAGGTTCCCGCCTGGCGTCATTTTGATGCGTGTTCGAGGGTGCGATAGCGAGAGCCCTCAGTCGTACCAGTGGGGAATATGCGCCGTTGATACGCATAGGTCCGGCGATAGGTATTGATATGCAGCGGCCGCGCGGCGCTATAGGGCTTGCCGAAGTTGTCGCCCGCGAATGAGAGGGTGGGCGCGGTCACAAGTATGGCGATCGCTGTAACGAACCCGTCGAAAACCTTCGTTCCTGCGTTCAGGTTCCGTCGCCGTCAGCAAAACCGGAGGCTGATGCCCTCGAGTGCGATGCCCTTGAGTTTCGTGGTCCAGGTCTCGCCCGCCTTCACCGGCAGCGCACGGGTCAATGTGCCGGTGGCAAACAGATCGCCGGCCGCGAGCGACGGATTGTCGGGGTCGCTCTCAAGCAGACCGGTCACGTGACGGACGACCGACAGCGGTCCTTCGAGCACGTTCGAGCCGCGCCCGCGGTCCATCAACGTTCCATCGCAAAAAAGCTCGACCTCGAATTCCGGTAGAGCGCGCAGCCACTCCGCCGCGCGCGAGCCGATATTGTGACGCGGCCCGATCAGCAGCGCGCCGTGCATCGCATTCACGGCGACGCTGTCGGCCGCGGTGAATTTCCAGTTCGCGAAGACGGACTGGACGACCTCGAATCCGTGCGCAATCCAGGCGATGCATCCCATCAGCGCCGCGTCATCCATGCCCGGCGAGGGCGCGGCAGAAAACCCGACGATGATTTCCGGCTCGATCTTCGGTTCGGCGTAGGGCGCAAGCGATAAAGGCGTGGCGAGATCGTGCAGGTTGCGGTCGTAGACATAGCCCCAGTTCGGCGCGCGCACACCGTATTCATCCCAGATTCGGCTATTGGTGAATCCGGCCTTGCGGCCGACCGGCCTGTATCCTTTGCCGAGGCGCATTTCGTGGGCGAGCGCGCTGACGCGATAAGCCTCGTCAAGGGCGAAAGACGGATAACGCGCAGAGAACGAGGGCAGCGAACATCGGCTCTCAAAGACCACGGAAGCTTCCTGCGCGATGTCCCGCAGCGTGTCGGTGGCAGCCAGCGCCATTGGTGTTGGGTCTCCGAAATCTGCCCTGACGATACCACCTGTTTCGGACGTGCGGACAGGGGTCAAGCCGGCTTGCTATGCTGACACTGCATTTCAGTGCCGCAGGTGAAAGCGTGAGCCAGCAGGAAATCGATGCCGTTCGTGCGTTGCTGACGTCAAAGCCACGTCCGGTCGGCTGGCGCGAGCGGCGCCAGCGCATTGATGAGATCGGCTCGACCTGGCCAGTTGCCAATGACGCGCGGCTCGAGGAAGTCGAATTTGACGGCGTGCCGGGCGAATGGTCGATCGTGCCCGGCAGCGATCCCTCGCATGTTCTGCTATTTTTTCACGGCGGCGGCTATTGCTCGGGCTCGATCGTCAGTCATCGCCGGATGGTGACCGAAGCGGGCCGGGCCGCGCGCATGCGCACGCTTGCCGTCAATTACCGCCTTGCGCCGGAGCATCCTTATCCCGCGGCGCACGAGGACGCGATGCACGCGTGGCGTTTCCTGCGCATGCAGGGGATCGCGGCACGTAATATCGCGGTTGGCGGCGACAGCGCCGGCGGCAATCTCACGATCACACTGATCAACCGGCTGCGCGCGGCGGGCGAGGAGCAGCCGGGCTGCGCCTGGCTTGCTTCACCATGGACCGACCTAACAATGTCGGGCGCTTCACTTGAAGCGAAGGCCACCATCGATCCGTTGATCCACAAGGCCTATCTCGAGGAGCTTGCGGACGCCTATGCGCCCGCGCCGCTCGATCGCAAGGATCCGCTGATCTCGCCGCTGTTCTCCGACATGCGGGGCTTTCCGCCGACGATCATTCAGGTCGGATCAGCGGAAACGCTGCTCGATGACTCTGTCCGTCTTGCGCGCGCGTTGGGTCTTGCCGACGTGAGCGTTACGCTGCAGGTTTGGCCACACATGATTCATGCCTGGGCGATGTGGAACGCGCGCCTCGCGGAAGGGCGCGAGGCGCTGGGGCAGGTCGGGGAGTTCATCCAGCGCTGGGTGCGTTCATAGTTCCTCGCTAAGACGTGCTGGAATCGCCGCCCGCGCCTGCATCCCAAACATACCTCTGTGCGTTAACGTGAAAATCGAAAACGGAGGTTTTGTTATGCGGTTTGTTTTGAGCGTCGTTATCGCGGTAGTGCTGCCGGTTTCCGCCTTTGCAGCGAAGGGGCCCATGAGCTTGTCGAGTGCCCAGGCCGCGGCCGCGCGCGGTGACCAGCAGGCGGCAGCTGCACTCTCGATGACGACGAACCGCGACGCTTGTCTCAGCGGGTGCGCGCAACGTGGTTATGCGAAAGATCGATGCGTCAGCGCCTGCCGCCCGGGCCTTTGCCACCCAGGCTCCGAGCAGCCTTATTGCGTATCGAAATAGGTGCGCGATTACGCCGGCTGCAGCCGGACAGTGGTATCTGGACAATTTGAGCCAATTTGGGCACCGGACTGAAACGGCAGCTGTTGTATGGCAGCCGGCACATCTTTGTGTTGGCACTCGTGTTGATGATGTGCGGCGGCGAGCAGGCTGTGGCGCCGGAATTCGACACCGAGCATTTTTGCGCGGACTTCGCCGGAAGCCACGCAAACGGTCGGCATGGGTGACATGGCCAAGGCCGGTGCCTGTTGAGTGAACAGTCGACCGAGTCGACAAGGCCTGGGACCGCGTGGCGGTCACCAGCAGAGATATGTGCGTCATGACCGCGGGGCAGTCGTACGTGTATCTCACGACCGTGCAGGGGCGGTAATTAATGGCGGTGATTACTCCGCCGCCTCAATCCGCTTCTTCCGCTTCGGCGCGGCGCGGCCCAGCACCGGCGCGAGAAACTGTCCGGTATAGCTCCGCTTTTCCTTAACAATATCGTCCGGCGTGCCCGCGGCGACGATTTCACCGCCGCCGTCGCCGCCTTCGGGGCCGAGATCGATCACCCAGTCAGCAGTCTTGATGACCTCGAGATTGTGCTCGATCACCACGACGGTATTGCCGCCTTCAACCAGTTCGTGAAGGACCTCAAGTAACTTGGCAACGTCGTGGAAGTGCAGCCCGGTGGTCGGCTCATCCAGAATATAAAGAGTGCGGCCGGTCGCGCGTTTCGAGAGTTCCTTGGCGAGTTTCACCCGCTGTGCCTCACCACCGGAGAGCGTCGTCGCCTGCTGGCCGACATGGATGTAGTCGAGACCGACGCGATGCAGCAGCGCCAGCACGTCGCGCACACGGGGCACCGCCTTGAAGAATTCGAGCGCCTCTTCAACCGTCATATCAAGAACGTCGGCGATCGACTTGCCCTTGAACAGGACCTCGAGCGTCTCGCGGTTGTAGCGCTTGCCCTTGCAGACATCGCAGGTCACGTAGACGTCCGGCAAGAAGTGCATCTCGATCTTGATCACGCCGTCGCCCTGGCAGGCCTCGCAGCGGCCGCCCTTGACGTTAAACGAGAAGCGGCCCGGCTCGTAACCGCGCGCTTTGCTTTCGGGCAGGCCTGCGAACCATTCGCGGATCGGCGTGAAGGCGCCGGTGTAGGTCGCCGGGTTCGAGCGCGGCGTGCGGCCGATCGGCGACTGGTCGATGTCGATGATCTTGTCGATGTGCTCGAGCCCCTCGATGCGGTCATGCGGGGCGGGTGCAAGCGAGGCGCCGTTGAGCTTGCGCGCAACCGCTGCATAGAGCGTATCGACCAGCAGCGTGGACTTGCCGCCACCGGAGACGCCGGCGACGCAAGTGAACAGGCCAAGCGGAATATCAGCGGTGATATTCTTGAGATTGTTGCCGCGCGCGTTGACGACCTTGATCGTGCGGCGCGGGTTGCGCGGCCGCCGCTCGGGGATCCGCACCGAGAGTTCACCCGACAGGTATTTCCCAGTCCATGATTTCGGCGCGTCGATCAGGTCCTGAACCTGGCCTTCGGCGACGATCTCGCCACCGTGGATGCCGGCGCCAGGGCCGATATCAAGGACGTGATCGGCGGTGCGGATTGCGTCCTCGTCGTGCTCGACGACGATCACGGTATTGCCGAGATCGCGAAGGCGCTTGAGCGTTTCGAGCAGCCGCGCGTTATCGCGCTGGTGCAGACCGATCGACGGCTCGTCGAGCACGTAAAGCACGCCCGTGAGGCCCGAACCGATCTGCGAGGCGAGGCGGATGCGCTGGCTCTCGCCGCCGGACAGCGTGCCGGAGGCGCGTGACAGCGTCAGGTAATCAAGCCCGACATCGACGAGGAACTTCAGCCGCTCGCGGATTTCCTTGAGCACGCGCACGCCGATTTCGTTCTGCTTGGCATTGAGCTGCGCGGGCAGGGCGGTGAACCATTCGCCGGCGCGCTTCACGCTGAGATCGGCCACCTGCGCAATGTTCTGCGCGGCGATCTTGACGCAGAGCGCCTCGGGCTTGAGCCGCGCGCCATGGCAGGCTTTGCAGGGCACGTCGGTAAAATATTTCTGCAGATCCTCGCGCGCCCACTCGCTCTCGGTTTCCTTGAACCGGCGCTCGAGATTGGTGATCACGCCCTCGAACGGCTTCTTCGTCGTGTAGCCGCGCAGGCCATCGTCATAGACGAACTTGATGTCATCCTCGCCGGATCCGTAGAGGATCGCGTCCTGCGTCTTTTTCGCCAGATCCTTCCACTTCGTATCGAGCGTGAACTTGTAGTGCTTCGCTAGCGCATCGAGCGTCTGGATGTAATACGGCGATGACGATTTCGCCCAGGGCGCGATCGCGCCCTTTCGCAAAGTCGCGTCGCGATCGGGGATCACCAGATCGGCATCGATGTGCTGTTCGACCCCCAGGCCACCGCATTCCGGACAGGCGCCGAAGGGATTGTTGAATGAAAAGAGCCGCGGCTCGATCTCCGAAATGGTGAAGCCGGATTCCGGACAGGCGAACTTTTCCGAGAAGATCAGCCGCTCGGCATTGGCGTTGCGGCCGCGATTGGCGGCCGCGCCGGTCGCTTTGGTGTCGGCCAGTTCGACCACGGCAAGCCCGTCCGCGAGCTTCAGGCACTGCTCGAGTGAATCCGCAAGCCGCGTGCCGATGTCGTCGCGTACCACCAGGCGGTCGACGACGACATCGATGTCGTGCGTGAACTTCTTGTCGAGCGGCCTCACCGCGCCGATTTCATAGAAGGTGCCGTCCACTTTCACGCGCTGGTAGCCCTTGCGCAGGAATTCGGCGAGCTCCTTCTTGTATTCGCCCTTGCGGCCGCGCACGACCGGTGCCAGCACGTAGATGCGCGTGCCCTCCGGCAGCGCCAGCACGCGATCAACCATCTGCGACACGGTCTGGCTTTCGATCGGCAGACCGGTCGCGGGCGAGTAGGGCACCCCGACGCGCGCCCATAGCAGGCGCATGTAGTCGTAGATTTCGGTGACGGTG
>DASRAF010000292.1:0-12954 GCA_035638295.1 Pseudolabrys sp. | reverse complement strand
CTTGTGCGCGATGTCCGCGGCAAGCAATTTCGGGTGGTCATGAATGCCCTTGGCACGCTGAAATCGGGTTCCCGCGGCGGGAATTAGACCTGCTGACAAAGCGGTCGAACCAGAAGGCGTTGCCTCTCGTTCCACGACGACAGTCTCGACTCCCGCCTCCTTCGCGGTCAGCGCAGCACACAGACCCGCCGCACCAGCCCCAATGATGAGAAGTGGCACCTTTGTACCGGAATCCTCGCCGCCTGCTGCGACTACCGAACTCATGGCTGAAATGTTGCTCGTTGTTCTGGCGTCGTGTTGGACTTGGCGGCTATTTCGTTTGTGTAGCATTATGGATGCAGAACTTGGAACCACCCGAGCGACCAAACTCCACCATCCCCGTAGATTTGAAATTCCAGATCGTGTCGATGCGTTTTCGAGATTGGATAGAGCTTGACGCGTCAGAGCGTGCACAACTTTCTGCGAGCTCGGTCGAATTTGCGCGCAAGCTCGAGCCTCAACTGAAAGCATTTGTCGAATTCGAACGCGGAGCGATGAAGGCGCGCGGCGTTCTTGACGCGATGCCCTATGCGGCCAAGGACATGTTTATTTCGGCGACCCGTTTGCCGCATGGTGGGCTAGGTCAACCTTTGCCCTTGGAACGATCTCCGCAGACACCTGTGCTGGACCAGCTCGATCGTGCCGGGGCGCGCCGCATTGGCTATACGGCGATGACCGAACTCGCCTACGAGCCTTCGGGCTACAATGCAGTGCACGGCCCGCCGAAAAATCCGTGGAACTTCGAATTCATCACCGGAGGGTCGTCGTCCGGCTCCGCCGTTGCCGTCGCGAGCGGATCCGCTGTTTTCGCACTTGGATCCGACACCGGCGGCTCACTCCGCATCCCCGCGCATTGCTGTGGCGTCACATCTCTGAAACCGACCTATGGGGTTGTGTCGCTGGCCGGTGCGATGCCGCTTTCCCCGAGCCTCGACACGGTGGGCATCCTCGCCCGCAGCGCCTCGGACCTGCAGGAACCCGCGCGAGTTCTGCTCGCCGAAAGCAGTACTGAACCCATCCGCACGATATGCGTGGTTAAAGACGTTCTCGATCTTGCCGAGGCCCCGATCGCAAGTGCTTGTCGAAACGCCATAGACGCAATCGCCGGCTGCAATGTGCGGGTCGGCCACACCGCCGCCATCGCAGCGATTGAAGCGATTGACACTCACGTCTTCACGGTCATGCAGGCGGAAGCTGCGCGCTCGCATCAAACGCTCCTGGATTCCGGATCGCTCGACATCACGTTGACGAAACGCCTGCGCAAGGGGCTTCAGATCGATGAAAAAACATTGGCAGCAAGTGTCTCGGCACGACCGCAGATCGCAAACGAATTTATCGCCAAGTTGTTTAAAGACGCCCAAGCCATCGTCATGCCCATTCTGACGATAAGGACGCCGCCCGTTACGGAATGTGACCCGCGCGCACCCGAATTCAAGCCGAAAACGCTTTACGAACTCAGCCGTTGGACTCGGTTTGCCAATTTTCTTGGGTTTCCCGCGGTCGCCATACCTGCCGGGTTTGATGATCGTGCCTTGCCGATTGCATTGCAGGTCGTCGGTAGACCGGGAACGGATCACGCGCTGATCACGCTGGCCACAGCCGTACAAAAACGAACCGACTGGCACGCACGGATTCCCGCTGCGATCAATGACCAGGTGATTTCATCTTACAAGGGACGATTGGGATGAGCGCCAAGCAGTTCGTAACACTGGTCACAGGTGCGAGCGGCTTTCTTGGCAAGGCCGTGACGAAGCTGCTGGCCGAAAACTCGCTGCGCACGGTCGGGCTCGATCCACGCCCGTCTCCAACGACGCACGTGGTGGATGCCCTTTCGGATCGGCAAAAGCTCAAGATGCTGCTGACCGCCGAAAAAATCACACACATTATTCACGCAGGAGGCGTCTCGGGGCCCATGGTCCTGGCGGACGACCCTGCCGAAGTCATCGCTATCAATGTGCTGGGTAGCCTCAACCTGCTCTACGCGGCGCTGGAAAGCGGCGTCAGCACTTTTGTGTACTGCTCATCGGCGGCCGCGCTAGGCAATTTCTACGAAGACGAACCGGTCGACGACCAATACCCGCTCCGCCCGAACAACACCTACAGCGCGTCGAAGGCGGCAATGGAGATGGTGTTGCAGGGTCTGTGGGGCAAAGTCCCGCTCGACCTCTGCTCACTGCGATTCACCGTGATCTACGGCCCCGGACGCGAAACGACATTTACGGTTGAACAGATTGTTCGCGCCGCGCTCGCAGAAGAAACACCGCGCATACAGCCGATGACCGATTGGCCGTATGTCTACATCGACGATGCTGCGCGCGCAGCGGTCCAGGCCTGCTTCTCAAACAGCCGGAAGCACCTCAGCTATTTCATCGCGCATCCGGAAAAAGTCACCCCCGACGACATCGCGGCGGCTGCGGCTGCGGCGGGCAAGCCAGTGCGTCTCGAGATCGATGGCAGCAAAGCAAAGGCCGCCCGGGGTCCACTCGATATCGAGCCTGCCGCGCACGATTTCGGGTTTCGCGCGCAAGTCGGTCATCGCGAAGGGGTTCGCCGCCTGATCGAGTCGACGCGCTAGCGGGATAGGTTGCCGATCTCGTGCGCGGCCGTCATAGTCGCTCCCCTTCAGGCTCGCGGGGGAAAACAATGGATCTAAAACTTGCCGGCAAAACCGCCCTTGTCACCGGCGGCTCAAAAGGCATCGGCCGGGCCGCTGCCGAAGTTCTGGCCGGCGAAGGCTGTAACGTCATTATGGTATCGCGCAGCGGTGACGCGTTGGCGGCGGCGAAGTCGGCGATCGCACAGAAATCCAATGTGCGGGTCGATACGGTTGCCGCCGATCTGTCCGACAGCAAGAAGGTCAATGAGCTTGCCCGCGATTATCCCGACATCGACATTCTCGTGAACAATGCTGGCGCTATTCCGGGCGGCAGCCTGCTCAATGTTGACGAGGCAACATGGCGCAAGGCCTGGGATCTGAAGGTTTTTGGGTATGTTAACATGTGCCGTGCCTTCTATGCGCTGATGCAGAAGCGCAAGCGGGGCGTAATCATTAATGTTGTCGGGAACGCCGCCGACACGCACGATCCGGAATACATTTGCGGAGTCGCGGGCAACGCCGCCCTCGCCGCCTTCACCCAGTCACTCGGCAGCGTTAGCGCACGTGATGGCATCCGTGTCGTGGCCATCAATCCGGGGCCGGTCGCTACCGACCGTCTCGTCACGCTCATGAAAAAGAAGGCGCGTGATCGCACAGGCAGCGAGGATAACTGGAAAGAGCTCCTAAAGCCGTTGCCATTCGGTCGTGGCGCCACCGCCGAGGAGATCGGCGCCGCAATTGCGTTCATCGCTTCCGATCTTTCGGGGTATACCAGCGGATCCGTCGTCACGATTGATGCCGGCCTTTCCGCGCGCGCTCAGGCTTTTTAAACGGTGATTCCATGCCACATCTGACGACTGACGATGGAGTGAAGCTCTATTACGAGGATACGGGCAAAGGCATACCGATCGTATTCGTTCATGAATTTGCTGGCGACGTTCGCTCCTGGGAGCAACAAGTCCGCCATTTTTCGAAGCATTATCGCTGCATCACCTTCAATGCGCGTGGCTATCCTCCGTCTGATGTGCCGAAGGATCAGGAAAAATATTCGCAGGAGCGCGCGCGTGACGATATCCGCGCGGTACTCGATGCGCTGAAGATCGACAAAGCCCACGTTGTCGGCCTCTCGATGGGCGGATTTGCCGCGCTTCATTTCGGATTCACTTATGGCAATCGCGCTCGCTCGATCGTAGTCGCCGGCTGCGGTTACGGCGCGGCGCCCGGCGAGCGCGCCAAATTTGCCGAAGAGGCAGAAGCCTCTGCCAAGCGCTTCGAAGAGTTGACGATGAGAAAGGCCGCCGAAGCCTATGCGCTCGGCCCCACCCGTGTGCAGCACCAGAACAAGGACCCGCGCGGCTGGCGCGAATTCGCCGACCAGCTTGCCGAGCACTCGACCGAAGGCGCCGCGCTTACGATGCGTGGCGTGCAGAAACGACGGCCGTCACTGTTCGATCTTGTCGATAAGATGAAGAGCATAACCGTGCCTACGCTTATCATGACCGGCGACGAGGATTGGCCCTGCCTTGAGCCGGGTATTCTCATGAAGAAAAACATCCTAACCGCCTCGCTCGTCGTGATGGGAAATTCCGGCCACAACATCAATCTCGAGGAGCCGGCGATCTTCAACATGCATCTGTCGGAGCTCTTTCAAGCTGCCGATGCCGGTGCGTGGCCGAAGCGCGATCCGCGGGCAATGGCAGGCACGATTCTCGGACGCTGAGGAGACGCTACGTCGCGTTATAACCGCCGTCGACCAGAAGGTCGGCGCCGGTCATAAAGCTTGACGCGTCGCTTGCCAGAAAGACCGCAGCCTGGGCGATCTCGTCCGGCTGACCGAGCCGCTGCAGCAGATGCTTCGGGCCGGCGGTCCGGCGGGCCGTTTCCATGTCACCAAAACGCTTCACGAGACGGTCGGTCTCGACCGCTCCGGGCGACAGTGTATTGACCCGCACCTTCTGCCCCGCGTGATCAGTCGCCATGGCCTTGGCAAGCTGGATCAGCGCGCCCTTGGTCGCACAATAAACGGCGCGGCGTGGTCCGGCGACGCTACCGAGTTGCGACGCAATATGAATGATGCTGCCGCCACCCGCCTCTATCATCGCGGGCAGAATCACGCGACTCATCAGGAACGCACCGCCGACGTTCACCGCAAACACCTTGTTCCAGTCGGCCAGACTAAGTTCGAGGACTGTTCCGTTCGGGTCATGGCCAGCTGCCCCGTTTACAAGAATATGGATGACGGGAAACTTGGCGAGAATCGATTTGGCGGCCGCCTCGACTTCGCTTTCACTACTCACGTCGCACGCAACAGCGAACGCCTCAGAACCGATTTTTGCCGCTGTCGCAGCAGCGGCCGCCTTGTCCAGATCGACACAAGCGACCTTCGCACCCGCTTCTGCAAACGCGAGCGCGATTGCTCGACCGATGCCGTTACCAGCACCGGTAACAACGGCGGATTTGCCCGCGAGCGAATATTTTTCGGCAAGCGTCATCACGGCACTGCTGGCGTCGCGATACGGCCGAGATAGGCCTCTTGAACGCGTGGATTGGTCTTTAGCTCCGTGCAGGGACCGCTGGCGATCACGGAGCCTGTCTGGAGGACATAACCGCGGGTTGCCGTCTCAAAAGCATGGCGAGCGTTCTGCTCCACCAGCAGCACGCTTGTGCCGGTGGCATTGATGGCCCGGATTTTCTGGAAGATGTCTTGCACGACGATCGGCGCAAGGCCAAGCGACGGTTCGTCCAGACAGAGCAATTGTGGTTCGCTCATCATCGCGCGGCCAAGCGCCAACATCTGCTGCTCTCCCCCGCTCAGTGTCCCGGCATTCTGGCCGCTGCGTTCCGACAAGCGCGGAAACATTGCGAAAACGCCATCGAGGCGCTGACGAATTTTTGTGGCGGCGTTGCGGACATTGAACCCGCCAAGCTCGAGATTTTCCCGCACCGTAAGAAATGGGAAAACGCGACGCCCCTCGGGAACGAGCGCGATACCGAGCTTGCTCCGCTCGTACGAAGGCATCGCTGTGACGTCACGTCCGGAAAATGTAATCGTGCCTATTCTCGGCGGTAGCACGCCTGCAATCGCGCGAAGGGTCGTCGATTTTCCTGCTCCATTGGCGCCGATCAAGGCGACAATCTCGCCGCGGTCGAGCCGCAGCGAAATATCCCGGCAGACCGCGACCTGCCCGTAGGCAAGCTCAAGGTCCTTGATCTCCAGGAGCGCACTCATAACAACTCCCCGCCGAGGTAGGCTGCAATCACGGCCGGATTTTTCTGAACCTCGATTGGAACTCCCTCGAACAGGCGTCGCCCGTAATCCATAACCATGATCCGGTCGGCGACGTTCATGACAAGATCCATGTTGTGCTCGACCAGAATAACGGTCGTCCCGTCGCGGCGAAGCGTACGAATGCGATCGAGAAGGCCGTCGACCTCGGCGGCGTTAAGACCGGCCGCAGGTTCGTCAACCAATAATAGCTGGGGCTTTGTTGCGAGCGCGCGCGCAAGCTCGAGCATTCGTTGCTCGCCGTACGACAACGATCCGGCAACAGCATGCTGACGCGCGGACATGCCCACGAAATGCAACAATTGCTCGGCGCGTTCGCGGCACCGTTGTTGATCGGCCTTAAAGGCCGCACCGTGTGTAACGTACTGCCACACCGGAACATGGTGGTGAATATGAAATCCCGCGATGACATTGTCCAAAACGCTTAGCTGCTTGAACAGACGGATCTTCTGAAAGGTCCGGGCGATCCCAAGCCGCACGCGTCGATGCGCAGGCAAAGCCGAAAGGTTGGCGCCGTTGAAAGATAGTGAACCAGAACCGGGCCGATAAACGCCACTGATGAGATTGAGCAACGTCGATTTCCCCGCCCCGTTCGGACCGATGACGGCGAAAATCGATCCCGCGGAGACCTCGAACGAAACGTCCGACACGGCTTTCACGCCGCCGAAATTCTTGTGCAGGCTCTGAGCCCGCAAAATGGCTCCCTCAGTCGGGGTTGTTGTGGCCGCGGTACTCACGGCGAACGTCTCAAGCCCAGTTTTTCGCTGACGACGCGAGCCGCCTGCGCGAGCCCGCCAGGCATGAAGAGAACGACAAACGTCAATGCCGCGCCATAGACGACCAGCCGCAAATCGCCGAAACCACGCAGGACTTCCGGCAATACTGTGAGTAGAATGGCACCGAAGACCGGCCCGATCAGCGTGCCCATACCACCGACGATGACCATGGCCAGGATATTGAAGGCCTCGGATATGAAAAACGCGTCCGGCACAAGGGTGCCGACAAAACTCGCATAGAAACACCCTGCGGCGCCGGCGATGGCCGAACCAACGCCGAAAGCAAATACTTTCCAGGCCGTCCCATTGATGCCGAGCGACGCCGCGGAAACCTCATCCTCGCGGATCGCCGTGAGGGTTTCTCCAATTGGCGATCTCACAAGCTGGCTCAACAGGATGTACGAAAGAAACGCAAAACCTGCCACCAGGTAAAAGAACGCCGTCAGATTGCGAAAGTCGGCGATGACCACCCCGCCAATGACTAGTGCTGGCGGCGGCGCGATTCCGTAAATGCCGAGCGGCCCCTGCGTCAGGCTGATCCAGTTCAACAGAATTTGATGAACGATGACGGCAAAGCCAAGCGAGGCGATTGCAAGATAATGGCCGCGCAGACGCACCGCGAACAGCGAAAGAAAAATTCCGGCAACGCCCGCAAACGCCACACCTGCAATGAAGGCAACCCAGAACGGAATTCCCAGTTTGACGATCAGCAACGTCGAGACATATGCGCCCAGGCCATAAAAAGCGGAGTGTCCGAGATTCAGCTGGCCGGCATAGCCGAGAATGAAGTCAAGTCCGATTGCGAGCAGCACGTTGATTGCGCAGACCGTGAGGTTCGTTCGCCAGTAGGTGTCGTTGAAGACAAGCGGCAAAATGGCGATGGTCGCGATCGCGAGCGCATATCCCAACCACCGCGAGCGCAGCAGCGCGCGCTGGCCGAGCAAATGCTGAGCGAGCGCCGGGTCAGACATTTTCTTCGCGTCTTTCCGAGATTAGTCCCGTCGGCTTTATCGCCAGCATGAGCAGGAGAAGCGCGAAGACGACAATGTCGATCAGTCCGGGATCGAGAAACTGGGTAGTGAAGCTTTCGATCAGACCGACGATGAGGCCGGCGAGAATGGTCCCTTCGACATTGCCAAAACCGCCGATAATGACGATCGCGAATGCCTTAACGATAACCGACGTGCCCGCAAACGGGGTCAGAACGAGGACTGGCGCGAGCATCGCGCCGCCCATTCCGGCTAGCGCGGAGGCGATCACGAACGTCAGCATGATGAGCTGGTTGGGGTTGATCCCCATCAAACCCGCGGTTTCGCGATCCTGCGATACCGCGCGCAGTGCCTTGCCGAGATATGTGAATTTCATGAATGCGTATAGCAGCACGATCGTTAGTGTCGAAACAGCGATAATGATGATGTTCTGCCAAGTGACGAAGATGCCAGCGAAGCGGATGACTTGGCTGCTGTACGGCGTCTCAAAGGCGTAGGGGATTGGCCCAAACCAGGCCAGCATCAGGTTCTGCATCATCACGGACACGCCGATCGTGGCGATCAGCGGGAGAAGTTCATTCCCCTTGTGTCTAAGCGGCGTGAAAATCGCGGCATTGATACCCCATCCAAGGGCGGCGCCTACCGCGAAAGCAACCGCAATGCTCAGGATGTAACCGCCGCCGATGAGATGCATGAAAAAGTAGGCGCCGAAGGCGCCGAGCGTGACAAAATCGGCGTGCGCGAAATTGATCTGCACGAGCACGCCGTAGATCAGCGTCAGGCCTAGCGCCACCAGAACATAGAGACTTCCGAGTACGACGCCGTTGATCGCCTGTTGCAGGACGATCGTTGTTGTCATCGCCGGATCAGTTCCACTTCAGGCTGGTCCACGACATGTCCGGCTTGGTCTCCATGTAATGGATTGTGTCCATCTTGATGTTCTGGTTGCTTTTGTCGAACTCGACGCTGCCCGTGACGCCTGAATAGTTTTTGGTGGCGGCGAGGCTGTCGCGGATGGATTGGGCATCCTTTCCGCCACGCTTGACCACGTCCGCGATCAGCATGACCTGATCATAGGCATGGGCATTCAGGTGCGTCGGATCCGCGTTGTATTTTGCCTTGAATTCGGCGGCGAAATTCTTGGCCACGTCACGCGTATCGGTCGGATCGAACTGAACGATCCGGATGTAACCCAGCGCGGCCTTTCCAGCTTTTTGCTCGAATCCGAACGGCAGCCATATGGTGCCGATCTGAATTGCGTTGCCACCGCCGCCTTTGGTGACCCCCGCTTGCGCCAGGGCCTGCGTGATTTTGAGACCCTGCCCTTCGAGGGTGTAGGTGGGAATCACGTCGACTTTGCCGAGACCCGCCACGCGGGTCGCGATCGAGGTGAAGTCATTGATGTCACGACCGAACCCGATTTCGGCGAGCACCTTGCCACCCAGCTTGGTGAAATTGTCCTTGAACACCTGCGCATTGCCAATGCCGGCATTGGTATTTTCGAACAACAGAACTGCAGTCTGCGCATTCATCCGTTTGGCTGCATTCTCAGCGAGATTGATGCCTTGCATCACTTCGTTCGGCATGATCCGGAACGTCCACGGATTGCCAGGCTCCGTCACTTTTATCGACGAAGAGCCGGCATTGATCAGCGGCACCTTCGCCTGCTCAACGACGGGCATTACTGCGAGCGTCGCATCCGAGCATTCTTCACCGATGATGACGTCCGGCTTGAACTGCTCGATCAGGCGCTTCGCGGCCTGGGTCGCGGGAAGCGGGCTGCAGGCTGAATCCTCGTACTGAACGACGAACTTGTAACCGTTGACGCCAGCCTTGTTGAGCTGCTCCAGCGCGAGCTCGACACCCTGCTTGTCCTGCGCGCCGAAATAAGAGCCTGGCCCGGACATGGGAAAAAGCGCGCCGATTTTGATCGTCTTGTCCTGCGCGTGCGCATTTGGGCCGACCACGAATAAACTGATTACGAATGTGCCCAGAAAGAGAGCCCGAAATGGCATTGTCATTGTCGTTGTCCTCCCAGTAACAATTGCCGCTGACGGGAGAGCCTAGCAATCATCGGCCGGCCCGGTAAAGCAACCTGCCGTGTATTGTGTTGCTAAAGAGCGGTCTCCTTGGCCACGCGGCCGACGTCGCGGGTCGCGTTCTCAAGAGTTTAGGTCCCTGATGTACGCGAGCCATTTGGCAAGGTACGCTACTGCAAAATAGCCGGGCGGGCGCGGTGACTCAGAACCAGCCGTATTTCGTCGAAACGATTTTGAGCGGCTACGAACTGCTCAATGATCCTCTGCTCAACAAAGGTACGGCGTTCACCAACAGCGAACGCGACCTCTTCGAGCTGCACGGCCTCTTGCCGCCACATGTTACCGAACTCGAATACCAGGTCACACGGCGGCTCGACGCATTTCGTGCGTTGACGAGCAACCTGCAAAAATACGTGTTCCTGCGTGGCCTGCAGGACACCAACGAAACTCTGTTTTATGCGTTGCTGACCCGCAATATCGAAGAGATGCTGCCAATCGTGTACACGCCGACGGTTGGTCTCGGGTGCCAGTCATTTAGTCAAATATTTCGTAAGCCGCGCGGCTTGTTTCTCAGCGTACCGCACAAGGGCAAGATCCGCAGCATACTCGCGCATTCGCGATTTGATCATGTTGAAGCCATCGTGGTCAGTGACGGCGAGCGTATCCTCGGCCTCGGCGACCAGGGCGCTGGCGGCATGGGGATTCCAATCGGCAAGCTCTCGCTCTACACCGCCTGCGCCGGACTGCATCCTTCCACGACGCTCCCGATTCTTATCGACGCCGGAACCGACAATGTGGATCTCCTAGACGACCCGCTTTACATCGGATGGCGACAAGAGCGAGTGCGCGGCGCCGCCTACGATGAAATGATCGATACCTTTGTCAGCGCCGTTCACGAACGCTGGCCTCATGTCCTGCTCCATTGGGAAGATTTTGCCATCGGCAACGCCAATAGGCTGCTGAATCGCTACCGCACACAGCTCTGCTCATTCAACGATGATATTCAGGGAACCGCAGCTGTCGCGGTCGGCACACTGCTGAGCGCGATCAATGTCACCGGCGTGCCGCTGACACAACAACGTATAGCCGTGCTTGGCGCAGGATCAGCCGGCACAGGAATTTGTGCACTGCTGCTGCTCGCCATGATTGACGCAGGCTTGAGTGAATCGGAAGCGCGTAGCCGGTTTTATCTCGTCGACCGACAAGGCTTGCTCGTTGATAACATGGGCGGCTTACAACCGTTTCAATTGCCTTTCGCTCAACGCAGCGATCGTTTGGCCGGCTGGAAACGCGCACAACAGGACCGCATCAGCCTCGCTGACGTTGTCGTAAATGCCCATCCGACAGCGCTCATCGGCACCTCCGGGCAAGCACGTGCGATCACTGAAGACGTTGTACGCCATATGGCAAGGAACGTAGACCGGCCGGTGATCTTTCCCTTGTCGAATCCGACCGACCGCTGTGAGGCTACACCTGCGGATCTGCAGTCCTGGACAGAAGGTCGGGCGATTATCGCAACCGGGAGCCCCTTTCCGCCGATTAGGCGCAACGGCAAAGAATATCGCGTTGACCAGAATAACAATGCCTATGTTTACCCAGGCATCGGGCTGGGCGCGATCGCCTGCGCCGCCCGCCATATTTCGGATGGGATGTTTCTCGCTGCGGCGCGCACACTTGCCGAGCTATCCCCCGCAAGGCACGACCCGCATGGCAATCTTCTCCCCGCACTTGTCGAGATACGGAAAATTTCATTCCAAGTGGCCCTTGCTGTCGCCAGACAGGCGCAGGCCGAAGGGCTTGCTGAAACGATGCATGAAGACATGATCGCGTCAGCCATCAGGGAAAAGATGTGGGAACCAGCCTATGCAACGTATGAACGGCGGTTTCGTTAGGATCAAGTCGCCGAGCGGTATTGTTTGCGCACGAGGTTGAGCCAACTTGTTCTCGGCTGTGCCATGAATATCAGTTCGCCATCGGAAAAACATTCGGCCTGGAATCCAGGCCTGGAATCACACCTACCGCGCGAGTATTTGCCGCTCGCCACCATATTTCGCGCCGAGAACGTCACGACTACGGCAGCAAAAGCGCACGAATTGAGTGATTTCTGCGGCCTCCCGGCTGAGGAACTTGTCGCGTTTCGCGTGGAACGGCTGATCATTCACGAGCTACTTGTTCACGTAACGACCGGGATTGCTGTTCCCGACGGCCTTGACGATGAGGATTTGGGTAAAAACTTCCGCGGGATTGCCGCGACAATTCTCGATCGATACATCGCACCTCATCGCGAGGAATTAGTCGCCGTTTTCGAAGAGTTCAAGAACAAGGCCTCTGCCATTGTCCAACGCGAGCTCTCGCAGGCGTTAAGCCAAACTAAGACGGCAACTAAACAACCGGCCGATCAGCGGCGGGCGTTCTCCTTCGCCAAATCGCAAAAGCCATCACAACCTCCCGAGTCGGTTGCGGAGCGGGATCTTCGGATTTCTTCGGAATGGCTGAAAAAAGCTCACACAAGTGAGGACCGGCTCGAAGCGGCTTGCTTCGCTGCCCTGCACAAGGTTGGCACCGCGGTCATCGGTCGTCACGGCCGATTATTGGGGGACGAAGCGCTGCTCAAAGGGCTGGCAGTTACATTGCTGTGCAACGATTTTGGCGGTGAGGTTATTGGTGAGACCATCCAGCCGTTTGTCCAAGATGCCGCTGCATCTGAAGGCTTCCGGTTTTTGCCGCGCCAGGACAAACCGGTGGTGATGAACGTCAAGGGCGCATCGGCATCAGGAAAGAGTTCGATGCGTCCGCTGCAGAAGCTCTTGGCCGGAAAACTCGATCTTCCATGGCAAGAGTTCGCGCTGATCAGCCCCGATATCTGGCGAAAATTTCTTTTGGACTACACAACGCTCGGTTCAGCCTACAAATATGCCGGCACGCTGACCGGACACGAGATTGAAATCATCGATAAAAAACTCGATCACCGGATGGCTGCAAGAGCTGCCCGAGGAGAGATGCCGCATTTGCTGATCGACCGTTTTCGGTTCGACAGCTTTGTGCCCAATCTGGAGGAAGGGTCAAGCCGATTGCTGACGCGGTTTGGTGACCTTGTCTACATGTTTTTTATGATCACACCACCGGAAACAACGGTCGAACGAGCGTGGACGCGCGGCCTGAAAGTCGGCAGGTACAAGGCGGTTGAAGATCTTCTGGCTCATAATGTCGAAGCCTATGCCGGCATGCC
>DASRAF010000291.1:0-8374 GCA_035638295.1 Pseudolabrys sp. | reverse complement strand
CACGCCAGCGCGGGCATAGCGTTTGACATCTTTGCCGTTCACATAGTTCAGGATCGTGTCATTGCTGCGGAAATCGAGCACGAGCCGCTTGTGGGCTCCCTCACCAGACGCGTCCCTCAGCGTGCAAACGCCTCGGATGATCGGGGCAACGTCTGACAGCGATGCGATCCGGTCAGGAAGTTTTGCGCCCGGCAATTTCGCATTGCCTTTTTTTCGCAGCCGTTCTTCCGCGAGCGTGACGAATTCGATCATCCGCTCGTAGGCCTCACGCGCATCATTGCCGAATGTGAATACGCCGTGCTTGTCGAGAATGAGCCCTTCGACCGCCGGAGCTTTCTCGAAAACCTCAGCGGCCTTTTTCGCAAGCGCAAAGCCCGGCATGACGTAAGGTACGAAACCGAGCCGCTGGCCGAAGGTTTCCGCGCACAGCACATCGCTATCAGTCTGGTCGATCAGGCTGAGGATCGCGGTCGCATGGGTGTGGTCAACAAATTTGTGCGGAAGAAACGCGTGCAGCAGGGTTTCCACGGACGGATTGGGCGAGTGCGGATCGATGAGCGCCGCGCGTTGCAGCCGCACCATCTCCTCGTCAGGCATCGCTGAGCGCGAGCGGAGCTTGCACAATGCCGCAAGCCGCACCGCTGGCATTCCAGCAGGTTCAATGCTGGCCATGTCCCAGCCGGACCCTTTGACGCAGAGGACATCGACATCCTCATCGAGGAGGTCTTTCACCCGTGCCTTCACCGAAGTGTTGCCACCTCCGTGCAGGACCAATCTTGGCTCGCGGCCAAGCAGGCGAGTCGAATAGATTCGCAGCGCCAGGTCCTGGCCAATGCCGGCCTTTGCCCAATGATCGAGAACCGCCTTGGCGTCGCTGTCGACCCAGGCGGATTTCATCGAGGTCTAGCCCTTGTCGCCCAACAAACGCTTGCCCCACCAGCCGCGCTTGGGGGCGGCAGCCTCTTCCGCGCCGGTGCTGGAAATCACTGGAGCCGGCGGCGAAACGGGCGAGGGAGCAGGCGGAGTGTCGGATGCAAACGGCGCCGGCTCGCGGATCGTTGAGCGACGTCGTGGCGGTTCCTGCGCGCTGAACAAAGGAGCTTGCGGCTCCGGTGGGTGGGCCGGTTGCTGCTCGACGGGTTGCGAAAAGTTTTGCCCGCTATCGTAACTCATCGGGCTTCCGAATTCCTCGGCAGCCTGATGCAGTCCCGGCTCAGGCCCGTTTTCAGCCGAACGGAACGGCGCCTCGCCATTGCGCTGCCTGTTGCGCCGGCCGCCGCGGCGCCCGCGACGTCGTCGACGCCGTCCTTCGCGCGACTCGCCGTCACCCTGTGCGCCTTCCTGTTGTGGCTGCTGCTGACCGAACCCGTCTTCTTCGAGAGATCCGCCATCATGGTCTTCACGCGTGACTGCGTGCTCGGGCACGGTGTCGTGCGCGAAATTCTGTGTGTTCTGCACGTGTTCGCGCGGCTCGCCACCGCGGCCTCCGCGACCACGCCGGCGCCGGCGCCGGCGGCCGCCTTCACGTTCACCACCTTCGCGCTCGCTGCCTTCGCCTCGTTGTTCGGCTTCGGCGGGAAATTCGGATTCCTCGAAATGGTCGTCGACCTCAACCGTCTCGTCTTCCATTTCCGCGACGGGCGCCAACTGTGGCTGCTGGGCGGCGAGGCTGCGTGCGGCTTCGGGGGTGTGCACCTGTTCACCGCGGTCGATCACATAAGACTGCTGGCCGGTGACCGCCGGGTCAGCCGACACCGTAATGGAGATGCGGAACCGCTCCTCCAGCGCACGCAGGTGGGCACGCTTGTGGTTGAGCACGTAGAGCGCGACTTCGGCCCGCGTGCGCACAATGAGATTGTGCGTCGCGCCTTTGATCAACATTTCCTCAATGGCACGCAGCAACTGCAATGCGACCGAGGAGACAGAGCGAACATGGCCGCTGCCACCGCAGACCGGGCATTTTTCGGTTGAACTTTCGAGAACGGACGTACGGATCCGTTGCCGCGACATTTCCAGAAGGCCGAAATGCGAGATTCGACCGACCTGAATGCGGGCGCGATCATGTTTGAGCGCCTCTTTCAACCGCCGTTCTACAGTGCGGTTATTGCGGCCCTCGTCCATGTCGATGAAGTCGATGACAATGAGGCCGGCAAGATCGCGCAGACGCAACTGGCGCGCGATTTCTTCCGCCGCTTCACAGTTTGTCTTGAGCGCGGTGTCCTCGATGTGGTGCTCACGCGTGGCGCGTCCCGAGTTGACGTCAATTGCCACGAGGGCTTCAGCCTGGTTGATCACGATGTAACCGCCGGAGCGAAGCTGGACGACGGGTGAGAACATGGCATCGAGTTGACTTTCGATGCCGTACCGCGTGAACATGGGTTGGCTGTCTTTGTACTGCTTCACGTACTTGGCGTGGCTCGGCATCAGCATGCGCATGAAATCGCGCGCTTCCTTGAAGCCGTCCTCGCCGGACACGACGATCTCTTCGATGTCCTTGCCATAAAGATCGCGGATCGAGCGCTTTGTGAGTGAGCCTTCCTCGTAGACGAGTTTAGGTGCAGTCGAATTGAGCGTGAGATCGCGCACGGTCTCCCAAAGCCGCAGCAGATATTCAAAGTCGCGTTTGACTTCGGTCTTGGTGCGGCTCGCGCCGGCCGTTCGCAGGATCACGCCCATGCCTTCCGGCACTTCCAGTTCCTGGGAGATCTCCTTCAGCCGTGAACGGTCTTCGGCCGATGTTATCTTGCGTGAAATGCCGCCACCGCGTGCGGTGTTGGGCATGAGGACCGAATAGCGTCCGGCGAGCGACAGGTAAGTCGTCAAAGCGGCGCCCTTCGTTCCGCGCTCCTCCTTGACGACCTGCACAAGCATCACCTGCCGACGCTTGATGACTTCCTGAATCTTGTACTGGCGCCGAAAGCGCGGCAGTCGCTCCTGCACTTCCTCAAGCGCGTCCGCACCTCCGACGGATTCAACCGCTTCTTCTTCGGCATGCTCCTCGCCATTACCATTGGTGAGTTCGACGGGCGTTGCTTCGCTTGTCAGCGCACCTTCGGCAGCAGCGGATGGCTGCTCGCCTTCGGCGATCGTTGCCGCGCCCGCATCGGGAGGGGGCACAGACTGTTCGGCGCGAGGAATGTCGACGGTCTCTTGAATGTGTTCCTCGGCGACAAATTCGGACGGCGTCGGTTCGGCTTCCGGTAGGTGTGTCGCAGTCTCCTGCGCTTGCTCAGATATCGTCTCGGCAAAACCGAAATCACCAGGCGGGTTTTCGGTGACTTCGCGCGGCGCGTCCTCGCCGGCGAGTGGTTCACTTTGCACGACATCCCGATCACGACGACGCTCTGAACCGCGATGCCGGTGACGTCCGTGCCGGCGGTTTTCTGCGTCCGCTTCGGCGGCGCGTTGGTCGCGCTCTTCCTGCGCGATCAGAGCCTGCCGGTCGGCGACGGGGATCTGGTAGTAGTCCGGATGAATTTCCGAAAACGCCAGGAAGCCGTGGCGGTTGCCGCCGTAGTCAACAAATGCCGCCTGCAATGACGGCTCAACACGAGTAACTTTGGCTAGATAGATATTACCGCGCAGCTGTTTGCGGTTGGCACTCTCGAAGTCGAATTCCTCGACGCGGTTGCCGCGTAGCACGACGACCCGGGTCTCCTCGGGATGTGTCGCGTCGATCAGCATCTTGTCGGCCATTGTAAAATCTCACTAGGCCACGCCCCCGAGCGCGCTCGCGCACCGTAAACGGCGCAAGGTGATAAAACGGGATGCTGGCCTGATTGGTGTGGAAGGGAAGGGCCGCGTGGGCAAGCCTCATGCCTCCGCGCACCGTCCTTGCGACGGCGCGTGGGCAATCAACCTCAAAATACCTTTGCTGCGTCAGTGGCAGCATGAAACTTGCGATCCGTCGCGCTGCGGCCGCGCCTCACAGGCGCGAACCGAGGTTTTTCATCGCTTACGGCTAGGTCGCGAACGGCACTTCGACCGCGCGCTGATCCGGGTGTCCTTCACAAGGGTTTCGGCTCGTTTCGCTTGGCCGTCCGCCGGACCTCCTCGAGGGGGGCGGTACAGGACCGAAGTGGCCGGGGCCCGAACGCGGCACAACCGGAACTCTAACCGTCAGCATGTTCTACATACGGCCCCGGGCCAATACTGGCAAGGGAAGGCTTTGCCTTTCGGCCACACCCACGTAAGGAATTGCCTCCCGCTCAAGTTCCGTTAACCGAAGCGGTCCTTAATGAGTTAAAAAGGGGCCTAAAGGGTCCGGATTCGTGAAAACCCGCGCCACCGCCATAGCCTGCACGCTAGCCTGCACGTTGCTCGGCGCGCCCGGCATCGCTGCCGAAAGCGGCGCACGAGGGACGGCTTCGGGAGAATCGCTCTCCGCCGCCACCGACATCCGGGTCGGCGGAGACGACAAGCAGACGCGCGTCGTGGTGGATCTCAGCCGCAGGATAGACATCGCCGCTTTCACGCTCGCCGACCCTTATCGCGTGGTGGTCGATCTGCCGCAAACCACTTTCAAGCTTGCCACCAAAGCGGGCGAGCAGCCGCGCGGTCTGGTGAAGGCTTTTCGTTACGGCCTGATCATGCAAGGCGGCTCGCGCATCGTGCTCGATACAAAAGGACCGGTGCGTCTTGAAAAGGCATTCGTGCTCGACGCCGCCGAAAGTCAGCCGGCGCGTCTGGTGCTCGATCTCGTCGCGACCGATCGCGCCAGCTTCATGCGTAACATTGCGCTGGCGAATCGTCCGTCCCAGGCCGCGTCCGCTCGGCCGAGCGAAGCGCCGGCGAAAGTCGAGGGTGACGCGCGTCCGCTTGTCGTCATCGATCCCGGACACGGGGGCATCGACAACGGGACGAAAGGGGCCGGCGGAGAGCTCGAAAAGGACGTCGTTCTCGCCTTTGCGCTCGCCTTGCGCGAGAAGCTTGAAGCGGGTGGCAAATATCGCGTCGCCATGACTCGCGCGGAAGACGAGTTCATTCCTCTCGGGGAGCGCGTGCGTTTCGCGCGCTCACGCAGCGCGGCGCTTTTCATCTCTATCCATGCCGACGCCTTGCCGAAACGGGAAGGGCAGGCCGAAGGCGCGACCGTCTACACGCTCTCGGAAAACGCGTCCGATGCCGAAGCAGCGCGTCTGGCCGAGACGGAAAACAAGGCTGACGTCATCGCCGGTGTCGACCTGACTGCCGAGCCTGACGATGTTGCGAATATTCTGGTCGACCTCGCCCAGCGCGAGACCAAGACCTTTTCGGCGCAATTTGCGCGAACCGTTGTCGACGAGCTCAAGAGCGCTGCACGGCTGCATAAGCATCCGCTCAAGTCAGCCGGTTTTAAGGTACTCTTGGCGCCGGATGTCCCTTCGGTGTTGGTGGAGCTCGGCTACATGTCAACCAAGGACGACCTCAAGCAGCTCACGTCGGCAAGCTGGCGAACCCGTACCGCGCAGGCACTGGCCCAGGCGGTGGATATCTACTTTACACCCAGGGTGGCAGGGGCCGGGGGACGCAATTGATGGCTAACCGGCCTCAGTTTCAACATAAAACAGGGCGACCACAGGGGTGCCCGGTGGCGACGGCGGCTTTGTAGGGGTAATATGTCTGCCGGTTCGGGGGCTCCTCGCAAAAGCGGATGATGCCTGCAGCCGGATGCGAGACGGGATCGATTGACCATGAAAGTCTTGTTACGCTTCCTAGGCTTTCTGTTCGCAGCGGGCACAGTCCTCTTTGTGGTCGGGGTGGCCGCGGCCGCTGGCCTGCTCTGGCACTTTTCCAAGGATTTGCCTGATTATTCCCAACTGCAGGATTATGAGCCCCCGGTGATGACCCGCGTTCACGCGGCGGACGGATCACTGGTGGGCGAATATGCGCGCGAACGGCGCCTCTACATCCCGATCCAGGCGGTGCCCAAGCTGGTGGTCAACGCCTTCCTCGCCGCAGAGGACAAGAACTTCTACGAACATGGCGGTCTCGATTTCACCGGCATCGCCCGCGCTGGCGTCGTCTATCTGCAGAACTACGGATCGAGCCGGCGTCCCCAGGGTGCCTCAACCATTACGCAACAAGTGGCCAAGAACTTCTTGCTGACAAACGAACTTTCGATGGCGCGCAAGGTCAAGGAGGCGCTGCTGGCCCTCAAGATCGAGCGGACTTACAGCAAGGACAAGATCCTCGAGCTTTACTTGAACGAAATCTATCTGGGCCTTGGTGCATATGGCATTGCTGCGGCGTCGCTCGTCTATTTCGACAAGGCCGTGAATGAATTGACCGTCCCTGAGGCGGCCTATCTCGCCTCGCTCCCGAAAGCGCCGAACAACTATCATCCCTTCCGCCAGCGCGAGCGCGCAATCGAGCGGCGCAATTGGGTGATCGATCGCATGGCCGAATCGGGCTTCGTCAAAACCGCCGACGCCGAGAAAGCCAAACGTCTGCCCCTGGGCGTGACCAGCAAGTCCACCAACGGGCACGTCTTCGCCGCCGAGTATTTCGCGGAGGAAGTGCGCCGCGATCTCTATGAGCGCTACGGCGAGAAGAAGCTTTATGAGGGTGGCCTTTCCGTCCGAACCTCGCTCGACACCAAACTGCAGGTGTTGGCGCGCAAGACCTTTACTGAAGGCCTGGTGCGTTTCGATGAAACGCAAGGCTGGCGCGGCCCTGTCAGCAAGATCGATATTGGCGGCGATTGGGGCGTCAAACTTGGAGAGGTGAAGGCGTTGTCGGACGTGACGCCCTGGCGCCTGGCCGTGGTGCTGGAGGTCGGCGATCAGTCTGCGCGAATCGGACTGCAGCCGGGACGCGAGCCCGGCGGTTATGTGAGCAAGGAACGCGCCGTCGGCATTCTGCCGCTGGACGGTGTGAAATGGGCGAAGAGCGGCGGCAAGCCGGTTGCAAAGGTGAGTCAGGTCGTCAACCCGGGTGACGTGATCTACGTCGAGCCGGCAAAAACCGACGGTCAATTCGTTCTGCATCAAATTCCGGAAGTCTCCGGTGCCATGGTGGTTGAAGACCCCTGGACCGGCCGAGTGCTTGCGATGGTCGGCGGTTTCTCCTTTGACCAGAGCCAATTCAACCGCGCCACGCAGGCGCTGCGGCAACCTGGCTCGTCGTTCAAGCCCTTCGTTTATGCCGCGGCGCTGGACAATGGTTACACGCCTTCGACGATCGTTCTCGACGCTCCGGTCGAGATCGAGCAAGGACCTGGCGCTGGTGCCTGGCGACCGGAAAACTACGAGGGCAAATTCTACGGTCCTGCGACCCTGCGTTTCGGCCTCGAACATTCACGCAACGTGATGACCGTGCGTCTCGCGCAAGACATCGGGATGCCGCTCATCGCCGAGTACGCGAAACGCTTCGGGGTCTACGACGATCTGCCGCCTTATCTGTCGTTCTCACTCGGCGCCGGCGAGACAACGCTGCTGCGAATGACGACTGCCTATGCAATGTTCGATAACGGCGGTCGTCGCGTGAAGCCCACGCTGATCGACCGCATTCAGGACCGCTACGGCCACACCGTCTACAAGCATGACGAACGTGAATGCGTCGGCTGCGCGGGCAAGAAATGGGAAAATCAGGCCGAGCCGTCATTGGTCGATCGGCGGCAGCAGATTCTAGATCCCATGACCGCCTATCAGATCACGTCGATGATGGAAGGCGTTGTTCAACGTGGGACAGCGACCGTCGTGCGTGAGGTTGGAAAGCCCGTAGCAGGCAAGACCGGTACAACCAACGATGAAAAAGACGCGTGGTTCATCGGCTTTACGCCGGATATCGTCGTTGGAGTCTACCTCGGCTACGACAAGCCGCGTCACCTTGGTCGCGGCGCGACGGGCGGTCATCTTGCAGCGCCGATCGTGAAGGAATTTCTCAAAGTCGCACTTGCCGACAAGCCGGCAGCGCCGTTCCGCGTTCCACCTGGCATCAAGCTCATCCGCGTGGATTTGAAGAGCGGGACGCGGGCAGGGCCCGGGACCGAGCGAGCAATTCTCGAAGCCTTCAAGCCCGGCACCGCGCCACCTGATGGCTACTCGGTGGTTGGCGATGCTCCACCCGACGGACAATACCCGCCGCAACAGGGAGGGCGTTCCTGGGGCTTTGGGGTCAGTCCGGATGCGGAGCGCGCGGTTCGCTCCGGTACTGGTGGCCTGTACTGAGCGGTGCATCTGAAAAGCGAGATTGAAAAAGCCCCGGCCTCCTGGACCGGGGCTTCTCTCTTTATCTCTGCCGCGACCAGGCGGCTTTGACGTTGATGTTTCGTTCGGCGAGCGATGTCAGCTTTGAGTCAGCAGCTTTTTCTTCTTCGAGGTTTTCCTGGAGAACGCTCGCGCAGTCGGGCCGACCGAGTTGTTTTGCCCACGCGATCAAGGTGCCATAGCGC
>DASRAF010000290.1:0-5961 GCA_035638295.1 Pseudolabrys sp. | reverse complement strand
TCGCCTTGTCGAGCAAAATGATGCCGCCATCCTTGGCCTTCGACGACAGGGCATGCTTGAGCGCAAGCGCACGAACCTTCTTCGGCAGTTCGATCGCGTGACTGCGTACGACGGGGCCGAAAGCGCGGCCGCCGCCGCGGAACTGAGGCACGCGTGCTGAGCCGTGACGGGCGCCGCCGGTGCCTTTCTGCGCATACATTTTTTTGCCGGTCCGCCAGATTTCAGCGCGACCCTTGGTCTTGTGTGTCCCGCGCTGGCGCTTGGCGAGCTGCCAGTTAATGCAACGCTGAATGAGGTCGGCGCGCGGCTCCAGTCCGAAGATCGCATCGGACAGCGTGGCCTTGCCCGCATCCTTTCCATCGAGAGCGACGATTTTGAGTTCCATCACTCGCCGTCCTTCTTCACAGCGGCAGCGGCCTTATCGGCAGCCTTGGCAGCTTTATCGGCGGCCTTCGCAGCTTGCGCGGCAGCCTTTGCCGCCTCATCGGCAGCACTGGCGGCCTGCGTCGCCGCCTGCTCTGCAGGCTTGGCTTCAGACTTTTGAGCCGGCTGCCCCGTTTTTCCTTCAGCCGCCTCAGTCACCCGGAATTTGCCGGGCTTCGGAGCTTCCTTGGGCAGTTTTTTCTTCACGGCATCGCGCACGGTCACCCACCCGCTTTTGGCACCGGGCACCGCGCCCTCGACCAGGATGAGACCTCGCTCGACGTCCGTCTGCACGACCTTGACGTTGAGCGTGGTGACACGCTCAACGCCGAGGTGACCCGGCATCTTCTTATTTTTGAATGTCTTGCCCGGATCCTGACGACCGCCAGTGCCGCCGATCGAGCGATGCGAAATCGAAACGCCGTGCGACGCTCGCAGGCCCGCGAAATTCCAGCGCTTCATGCCGCCGGCGAATCCCTTGCCGATGGTGATGCCGGAGACGTCGACGAACTGACCGGGAATGAAGTGATCAGCCGTGATTTCCGCGCCGACCGGAATCAATGAATCCTCGGTCACGCGGAATTCGGCAAGCTTGCGCTTGGGCTCGACGTTCTGCTTGCCGAAATAGCCGCGATCAGCCTTGCTCATGTTGTTGGAACGACGCGTGCCCGATCCGAGCTGCAGCGCAACGTATCCATTCTTGTCCTTGGTGCGGTGGGCGACCACCTGGCATTGCGCAAGGCGCAGCACCGTCACCGGCACGTGCTCGCCGGCGTCGGTGAAAACCCGGGTCATTCCGACCTTCTGTGCGACTACACCCGAACGCATTGCTAACCCACCCCGGCCTTAAAGTTTGATCTCGACGTCGACGCCGGCAGCGAGGTCGAGCTTCATCAGCGCATCCACCGTCTGCGGTGTCGGATCGACGATATCCAAGAGGCGCTTGTGCGTGCGCATCTCGAACTGTTCACGGCTCTTCTTGTCGACGTGCGGCGAGCGGTTCACCGTGAATTTCTCGATTCTGGTCGGCAGCGGAATCGGTCCACGGACTTGCGCACCAGTGCGCTTGGCCGTGTTCACGATCTCTCGCGTCGACGCATCGAGGATGCGGTGGTCGAACGCCTTGAGCCGGATCCGGATATTCTGGCCGTTCATTGTCATTTCTCTCGTCCGTCGTGCCCGCCCGTTGGCCGGGCAACCACGGAATGGCTAACCTAAGTAATGCGGATGGCCGGGTTTTGCCCGGCCATCACGCCTCGACACGTTACTCGATGATGCTCGCCACCACTCCGGCGCCGACCGTGCGGCCGCCCTCGCGAATGGCGAAGCGAAGTTTCTCTTCCATGGCGATGGGCACAATCAGGTGCACTTCCATCGCCACGTTGTCGCCCGGCATCACCATTTCAGTGCCTTGTGGCAGGTGCACTACACCCGTCACGTCGGTGGTGCGGAAATAGAACTGCGGACGATAGTTGGTGAAAAACGGAGTATGACGTCCGCCCTCTTCCTTGGTGAGGATGTAGGCTTCCGCTTTGAACTTCGTGTGCGGCTTGACCGAGCCAGGCTTGCAGAGCACTTGGCCGCGCTCGACTTCCTCGCGCTTGGTGCCACGAAGCAGGCAGCCCACGTTGTCGCCCGCCTCACCCTGATCCAGCAGCTTGCGGAACATCTCCACGCCGGTGACCACGGTCTTGGCCGTTGGCTTGATGCCAACGATCTCGACTTCCTCGCCAACCTTGATGATGCCGCGCTCGATTCGGCCCGTGCAGACAGTGCCGCGACCGGAAATGGAGAACACATCTTCTACCGGCATCAGAAATGGCTGGTCTTTCGGCCGCTCGGGCTGCGGAATGTACTCATCCACCGCCTTCATTAGATCCATGATCGTTTCTTTGCCGAGCTTCTCATCACTGCCTTCGAGCGCCTTGAGCGCCGAGCCCTTGATGATCGGGATCTTGTCGCCCGGAAAATTGTACTTCGACAGCAGCTCACGCACTTCCAGCTCGACCAGCTCGAGCAGTTCCGGATCGTCGACCATGTCGACCTTATTCATGTAAACGACGAGCGCCGGCACCCCGACCTGCCGCGCAAGCAGGATGTGTTCGCGAGTCTGCGGCATCGGGCCATCCGCCGCAGAGACCACCAGGATGGCGCCATCCATCTGCGCTGCGCCTGTGATCATATTCTTCACGTAGTCGGCGTGGCCTGGACAGTCGACGTGCGCGTAGTGGCGCTTGTCTGTCTGATACTCGACGTGTGCGGTCGAAATGGTGATGCCGCGCGCCTTTTCTTCAGGCGCCTTGTCGATCTGGTCATAGGCGGTAAACGTAGCGCCGCCCTTTTCGGCCAGCACCTTGGTAATCGCCGCCGTCAGGGTCGTCTTGCCGTGGTCGACATGACCGATCGTCCCGATGTTGCAATGGGGCTTGGTCCGCTGGAATTTTTCTTTGGCCATGGAACTCTCCGTTCAGATCCTTCTGTTATCCTCGTGCCGGATCACGCGAATTTTTTCTGTACTTCGGCTGACACGTTCGCCGGCAGCTCCGAGTAGTGATCGAATTGCATGGTGAAAGTGGCGCGGCCCTGAGACATGGACCGCAGGTTATTGACGTAGCCGAACATGTTCATCAGCGGTACCATCGCGTTGATCACGTTGGCATTGCCGCGCATGTCCTGACCCTGAATTTGCCCGCGTCGCGAATTCAGATCGCCGATGACCGAACCGGTGTAATCCTCCGGAGTCACGACTTCGACCTTCATGATTGGCTCGAGCAGTACAGGCTTCGCCATTTGCAGCGCTTCCTTGAGGCACTGGCGCGCGCAGATTTCGAAGGCAAGCGCGGAAGAGTCGACGTCGTGGTACTTGCCGTCGATCAGCGTGACTTTCAGGTCGACCACCGGGAAGCCGGCAACCACACCCGAGCCGAGAACCGACTCGAGACCCTTTTCGACGCCAGGGATGAATTCCTTCGGCACCGCCCCGCCCACGATTTCGTTCTCGAACTCGAACGGTGTGCCGGGCGGCGTCGGCTCGGCGATAATTTTGATCTGCGCGAATTGACCAGACCCACCGGTCTGCTTCTTGTGAGTGTAGCCGTGCTCGACACGACGCGTGATCTTTTCGCGGAACGCCACCTGCGGCGCACCGATATTGGCGTCGACTTTGTACGTACGTTTCAGAATGTCGACTTTGATGTCGAGGTGAAGTTCGCCCATGCCTTTCAGGATCGTCTGACCACTCTCCTGATCGGTCGACACGCGGAACGACGGATCCTCTGCCGCGAGTTTCGCCAGGGCGACACCCAGTTTCTCCTGGTCGGCCTTCGACTTCGGCTCGATGGCAATCTCGATGACCGGATCCGGGAATTCCATCTTTTCCAGAATGACCGACTTCTGCGGATCGCAGAGCGTGTCACCCGTGCGCACTTCCTTCAGGCCTGCGAGCGCAACGATGTCGCCGGCATAGGCCTCCTTAATGTCCTCGCGGTTGTTCGCATGCATCAACAACATGCGGCCGATACGCTCTTTGCGGTCCTTCGTGGAATTGATGACGCCGGTGCCGCTGGTGAGTGTACCGGAATAGATACGGCAGAACGTGATCGTGCCGACAAAGGGATCGTCCATGATCTTGAAGGCAAGAAGCGACATTGGCTCCTTGTCATCGGCTTTGCGGATGACTTCGTTGCCCTTGTCGTCAACGCCCTTGATGGCCGGAACGTCGAGCGGGCTGGGCAGGTAATCAACGACGGCATCGAGCAAAGGCTGGACGCCTTTGTTCTTGAATGCCGACCCGCACAGCACCGGGAAGAACGCGCCCGTGATGACCGCCTTGCGGATGAGTTTCTTGAGCGTTGCCTCGTCGGGCTCCTTTCCCTCGAGGTAGGCGGTCATGGCGGCATCGTCGAGTTCAACCGCGGCTTCGACCATCTGCTCGCGATACTTTTTAGCGTCGTCGAGCATGTCGGCCGGAATATCGATGTCGTGATACTTGGCGCCGAGCGACTCGTCGTCCCAAACCACGCCTTTCATACGAACCAGGTCGACAAGACCCTTGAAGTTCTGTTCGGACCCGATCGGAAGCTGGATAGCCACCGGCTTCGCGCCGAGGCGCGTCTTGATGTCGTCGAGACACTTGAAGAAGTCGGCGCCGATCTTGTCCATCTTGTTGGCAAAGACGATGCGCGGAACTTTGTACTTGTCACCCTGGCGCCAGACCGTCTCCGTCTGCGGCTCTACGCCCTGGTTGGAATCGAGAACGCATACGGCGCCGTCGAGCACGCGCAGCGAACGCTCCACCTCGATGGTGAAGTCGACGTGCCCGGGCGTGTCGATGATGTTGAGGCGTTTCTCTTTCCAAAATGCCGTGGTGGCGGCTGACGTAATCGTAATGCCGCGTTCCTGCTCCTGCTCCATCCAATCCATCGTCGCGGCGCCTTCGTGCACCTCGCCGATCTTATGGCTCTTGCCTGTGTAATAGAGGATCCGTTCGGTCGTCGTCGTTTTTCCGGCATCGATGTGCGCCATGATGCCGAAGTTACGGTAGTCCTCGATGGGGTGGCTGCGGGGCATAGGGGGTCAGTCCTCGAAACTTTTCTGCTGTCACCAGCGATAATGCGAGAAGGCGCGGTTGGCTTCCGCCATCTTGTGAGTGTCTTCGCGCTTCTTGACTGCGTTTCCCCGATTATTGGATGCGTCGAGCAGCTCCGCAGAGAGCCGCTCGGTCATCGTACGTTCGTTGCGCTCGCGCGCTGCCGCAATAATCCAGCGGATGCCGAGCGCCTGACGGCGCGACGTGCGTACTTCGACAGGCACTTGGTATGTGGCGCCGCCAACGCGACGTGAGCGCACCTCAATCGAGGGCATCACGTTATCGAGCGCCTGCTGAAATACATTGAGCGGATTTTGCTTTGTCTTGCCCTCGATCATTTCGAGTGCGCCGTAGACGATGCCTTCCGCAACGGACTTTTTGCCGTCGTACATGATGGCATTCATAAATTTGCTGACGACAATATTGCCGAACTTCGGGTCCGGGATGATGTCGCGTTTTTCTGCGGCGTGACGGCGAGACATGACGCTGATCCTTACTTGGGCCGTTTGGCGCCGTATTTCGAACGGCGCTGCTTGCGGTTCTTCACGCCCTGGGTATCGAGCACGCCGCGCAGGATGTGATAGCGAACGCCCGGCAGGTCTTTCACGCGGCCGCCGCGAATCATCACGACCGAATGCTCCTGCAGGTTATGGCCCTCGCCGGGGATGTAGCCGATGACTTCGAAGCCGTTGGTCAGACGCACTTTCGCGACCTTGCGCAGCGCCGAGTTCGGCTTCTTCGGCGTCGTCGTATAGACGCGCGTGCAGACGCCGCGCTTCTGCGGCGACGACTCAAGCGCCGGCGCGGTATTGCGCGCCTTGAGCGGGTGCCGTGGTTTGGCAATCAACTGATTGATCGTCGGCATCGTTGGCCTTCGCTACTCTCGTTCCCTGGGAAAAGCGGGACACGATCGTCCACGCTCGCCCTCTGCATCGTACGGACGCACCGCG
>DASRAF010000289.1:0-2390 GCA_035638295.1 Pseudolabrys sp. | reverse complement strand
ACCACCATTCCATGCTTGCGGCACGCTCCGACTATCTTGTCCTGATTGAGAAAAGGGTGGCACTCGATCTGATCGCAGACCAGCGGCTCGGTCGAAATCCTGTTCGCTTCATCGAGGAGCGATACCGTGAAATTCGAAACGCCAATCTGGCGCGTGTAACCCTCGTGCTTCATCTTGGCCATGACGCCGAGTGTTTCGACGAGCGGCACGCGAGGATTTGGCCAATGGATCAGCAGTAGATCGATCACATCAAGACGCAGTTTGGCCAGACTTTCCTTGACGGAACGTTCGAGATCATGCGGGGCGAGCAGCGTGGGCTGGACCTTGGTCGTGACCATGACCTCCGATCGCAGTCCCGAAGCTCGCACCCCCTCCCCAACTTCACGCTCGTTGTCGTACATCTGCGCGGTATCAATATGCCGATAGCCGATGCGGATAGCCTGCTCGGTCAACCGCGCGCAGTCGCGTCCTCTCAGCGACCATGTGCCGAGGCCAACGATCGGAATGCGGAAACCCTTGGCCTCGACCGTTGGCGCATGTTTGCGCGTGGTCGCACTCACTATGGCGCGTCCCATTTTGGTGCGTGCGGTGGGTTGACCACACGCATGTTCGTCGCATTGAGCTTCTTGAGCTCCGCCATCTCGGAATCCGAAAGCTTGAAATCGTAAACGTCGAGATTCTGCTTCAAGTGCTCGGGCGTTGCGGTGCGCGGGATGGAGCAAACACCCATCTGGACCAGGTATCGCAGCGAGACCTGCGCTGCGCTCTTTCCATGAGCCTTTCCAATGTGCTCAAGCACGTCAGCACCCGGAACCTTGCCGCGCGCAATCGGGCAATATGCGACGACCGCCATGCCGTGTTTCTTGCTGGCAGCAAGCACCTTGTCCTGGTTGATAAAGGGATGCATCTCGATCTGATTGCAGACGAGCGGCTCCGAGGTCACCGACCAGGCCTCGTCGAGCAAGGCGGTGGTGAAATTGGCAACTCCGATATGCTTGGTCTTGCCTTCCTTCTTTGCCTTGCACAGCGCACCGACCGAAAGCTTGAGCGGGATGTCCGCATTGTTCCAGTGGATGAGCAGAAGATCGACGTGAGGCAGTTTTAGGTTGGCCAGACTCTGTTCAAGCACCTTGGCAAAGGCGTCGGGCATCAGGTCACCCTGGCGCACCTTCGTGCAGATGAATACGTCGTCGCGTTTCACACCCGATTGACGCAATCCTTCGCCATTCTCTTTTTCGTTGGCGTAAAAAGCGGCGGTGTCTAGATGGCGGTATCCCATCTGCAACGCCGCATCGACGGCTCGCACGCAGACATCGTCCTTTAAGGTCATGGTGCCGAGACCTATTTGAGGAATGCGGGCGCCATGGGCTTCAACCACTTGCATTACTATCTCCCTGGAACAGCGTTTTTCGGATGGGTCGGCGGCGGGCCGCGAAGGATGCCTTGTCTCTGCGGCGCTGCCAACCGGGGTTCCGTGCCTTTGACACGGCGAGAGGTGGTGTGGCGAAAAATCTCACAAATGTGCGCGCGAGCTGCGAGCGCGACAACACTTTGGGCTCCAAGCTCTTGTCCATCGATCTTACATTGGAATAATTCAAGAGTAAAAAACAGTACTTGCATCAATAGCTTTTAGTGCTTTTGTGAGGCTCGATATTTTCGAGGAAAGCAAATGCGCACTATTTTAGTTCTACTTTCTTTGGCCACGGCCGCTGTTCTGGTTCCAGTTGAGCTCCGCGCCCAGGACGTCACGATCACGATCAAGAACCACCGATTCACGCCCAGCGAGGTGAAGGTGCCTGCAAACAAGCGAATTCAGGTCACCGTGGTCAATGACGATCCGACGCCGGAAGAATTCGAAAGCCGCGAAATGAAGGTCGAGAAAGTCATTCCCGGCAAATCGAAGGGCGTTGTGCGCATAGGCCCTCTGGCACCCGGCCGCTATCCTTTCTTCGGCGAATTTAATGAAGCCACCGCCAAGGGCGTGGTCATCGCGGAATAAAACATGCTCGGCGCACTGATCATCGTCTTTCGTGAAGTAATCGAGGCTGGCTTGATCGTCGGCATCGTCCTGGCGGCGACGCGCGGCGTCGCTGAACGCGGCAGGTGGGTCACAATCGGCGTCGTCAGCGGCGTAGTGGGCGCTAGCATCGTTGCGATGTTTGCCGGCGTCATCTCGGACGCATTCCAGGGCTCCGGCCAGGAATTGTTCAACGCCAGCGTGCTCGGCGTCGCCGTGGTCATGCTCATGTGGCACAACGCTTGGATGGCGCGGCATGGCCGCGAGATCGCGGACGAAATGCGCCGCGTGGGCACCGCGGTGAGCGAAGGCGCCAAGCCGCTGACGGCACTGGCGGTCGTAGTCGGTCTTGCAGTGTTACGCGAAGGCTCTG
>DASRAF010000288.1:0-13473 GCA_035638295.1 Pseudolabrys sp. | reverse complement strand
TCGCTCACTTCCGTTGCACAGTTCTGTTCAACTTCCCATTATTCCCAAGCCAAGCCTGTGAAAACGCACACGGTTCAGCGGCGAATGTTCACATTGTCCGCGCTGTATAATATCGCACCTCTCAACTCGCGCACTCGGGGCCGCGCCTGCAATGAGGTCGCAGCCCTGCGATCAACGTTACGGCGCGGAGCACCGTTCGACGAACAGCCCGTTCCTCCCCACTGAAACTGCTGATGAAACACCGGTCAAAGAAGGGCAAGCCTGTCGAGCTTTCGCAGATCGAGGCTCAAGCCTAATCCAACGAACGCGCGTGAGGGTGCCGTCGCGGCGATGACAAAATAAGCGCGCCTCCTTATATAGTGTGGAATGCGCACTCTTCTCGTGGCTGGACCTTTGCTCGCGTTGCTGGCGCTGTCGGTCTGGTTCGCCGCTGCGGCTTGGACTCGCATCGGTGGTGAGCCAATACCGCTTTACGGATATTTCGCGATCGTTGGAGGAGTTTTGTTCTCGCTGCTGGTCGGGGGCGGCCTGATGGCGCTGGTGTTCTATTCCAGCCGTCATGGCTACGACGACGACGTGCACCACTTCGACAAATAGCGATTGATTTCAAGTCGAAAGGGCAGTCGGCTTCGACCTTCGTCGTACGGGTCGGCCGCACGCATGTTGTAGTTGAACAGTGCAACCAATTTCTTGTTTTTTGCGCGCGACAATCCTTTAGTTACGAGCGCCGTTTATCCGGCGACCAAATAGAACAACAAGATGTGGCAGCCGCACGCCGGCTCGGGGAGGCTCCAATGTGGGATCAAATATACGATCCGCTGAACAGTAAATTCTTGTCGACTTGCGCCGCGGCGCTGCCGGTAGTCACGCTGCTTGTATTGATCGCTTCCAACAAGGTGAAGGCTCACATCGCAGCGCTTGTCGCGTTGATCGTCGCCAACTTCATCGCGATTGTCATCTTTACAATGCCGGCCGACATGTCGTTGCGCGCCACGGTGCTGGGCGCGGTCACCGGATTCTTCCCGATTGGCTGGATCGTGCTCAACGTCATCTTTCTTTATCGCCTGACGGTTGAGAAGGGGGTGTTCCAAACGCTGCAGACCGCCATAGGCGGCGTCACCGAAGATCGCCGCCTTCAGTTGCTTCTGATTGCATTCTCGTTCGGTGCCTTCTTCGAGGGCGCATCGGGTTTCGGCACCCCGGTCGCGGTGACCGGTGCAATCCTGATCGGACTCGGTTTTTCGCCGCTTGCAGCGTCGGGCCTGTCGCTGATTGCCAATACCGCGCCCGTCGCTTACGGCGCACTCGGCACGCCGATAGCTGGTCTTGCGAGCGTCACCGGCCTCGATCCGTTTCTTCTGGGCGCGATGGTCGGGCGACAACTGCCATTTTTCTCCCTGATCGTGCCGTTTTGGTTGATCTGGGCATTCGCCGGATACCGCGGCATGAAAGAAATATGGCCCGCGATCCTGGTGACCGGCGTTTCCTTTGCCATCCCGCAGTTCCTCATCTCGAACTTCATCAATCCGTGGATTGTCGACATCGGCGCTTCGCTCATTTCAATGGCCTGCCTCATCGGCTTCCTGAAAATCTGGCGGCCGAAGGTGGTCTGGACCTCCCCCGCCCTACGCACTCGTGACGATTCCGCCGCCACGATGCCCAAGAAGCCGGTCAAGGCTGCACGGGAACCGACCACAGCCGAGGTGTGGTTCTCACTGCTGCCCTGGATCATTGTCTGTGTGATCCTGCTGTTGTGGGGCACCAACGCGGTCAAAGGAATTCTGAATGCCTACGCGACCTGGAATTTTCCTGTTCCGGGCTTGCACAACATGATCAACAAAGTTGCGCCGGTCGTGCCGGCGCCGACAAAGGAAGCGGCGGTGTTCTCCTTCACCTGGCTGTCTTACACCGGCTCCGGCATGTTGATCGCCGCTATAATCTCAGGCTTGCTGATGGGGTTCACACCAGTCCGGCTGGTGAAGGCCTATGGCGAGACGATCCGGATCTGCGCCTATTCGCTGATCACCATTTCTGCGATGCTTGCGATTGGCACGCTGACGCGCCTGTCAGGGATCGACGCTACCCTCGGTCTCGCCTTCGCTGGGACCGGGGTACTCTACCCGTTCTTCGGCACCCTGCTCGGGTGGTTAGGCGTTGCGCTGACGGGTTCGGATACCGCCTCAAACATTCTATTCGGCAACCTGCAGAAGATCACATCGCAACAACTGGGCTTGTCGCCGATCCTGATGGCGGCTGCCAACTCTTCGGGCGGTGTGATGGGCAAGATGATCGATGCACAATCGATTGTCGTCGCATCAACCGCGACCAACTGGTTCGGACATGAGGGCACAATCCTGCGCTTCGTATTCAAGCACTCGATTGCGCTGGCGTGCCTCGTCGGTGTTCTGGTGATGCTCCAAGCCTATGTCTTCACGGGCATGATCGTGAAGTAAGGAGCCTCGCATACGCGCAAACCAGCCCTGCATCGAAAGATGCAGGGCTTTTTTTAGTCGCGGCTATATAGTCCGCCCAACGCACCCACCGGAGCGCGATCCCATGTCCAAATCAGCTGTCCAGGAGCAATTCGGCAAGACTGCGGCTCACTATCTGACCAGCAAGCCGCACGCGGCCGGAAAAAGCCTGGAGCGCCTGGTTACCCTCACCTCGCCGCAAAAAAACTGGCATGCATTGGACGTCGCCACCGGTGGTGGCCACGTTGCTTATACTTTCGCTCCACATGTCGCCCGTATGTGGGCGACCGACATTACTCAGGAAATGCTCGACATGGTGAAGGGCGAAGCGGCCAAGCGCGGCCTCGCCAACATTCGCACCGCCTATGCCAAAGCCGAGGCGCTTCCGTTCGAGGACGAAAGTTTCGAGCTCGTCACCTGCCGCATCGCGCCCCACCACTTCGATTCGATACCGGAATTTCTCACCGAGGTGCATCGCGTTCTCAGACCCGCCGGCCTATTCGCGTTGGTCGACAACGTCGTTCTGCCTGGAAGCGTCGGCGACTACGTGAACGCTTTTGAGCGCCTGCGTGACCCGAGCCATTTGCGCGCGTGGACCATGGACGAATGGCGTAACGCCCTCGGCGTCGCAGGTTTTCGGATAATTCACGAAGAGCAGATTTATAAAACGATGGAGTTCAAGAGTTGGGCCGTCCGTTATGACGCCATTATGCAGGCACTGTTGCGCGCCATGCTCACCCAGGTGACGCCCGAAGTTAAGGCAACCCTCGATCCGAAAGGCAGCGGTGCGGATCTCACGTTCCGGCTTTGCGAGGGTCTGTTCATCAACGGGCGCGTTTAACTCCAATACCGCCGTTGTCGCTGCGCTTCACCGGGCGACCGCTAAACTCACAACTCGCGCATGCGCTTCGATGCGTTCAACGGGCCGCGGCGAGCCAAGAGGGCGAGGCGCGAGCACCTGCTGAGCCGCGCAGATGAAATTCGCACCGCTGAAAGACGTGCAGGCGAGCTCGCGCTCGAACGCGACGCCCTCCAGACGCGGATCGCGGATCTGGAATAAGAACGCATCCAGCGCGAATCAAAGTTTAAGGAAGTCGATCATGCGCGCGCCACCTTGATGGAGCGTAGCGCCACCCTCACCCGCGAACTTCTCAAGCGTGGCCTCGCCGCCGAAGGGTTCCGGGCTGCAGCCTTCGGCGCCAAGTCCGAGGAGTTTGGCGTGACCGGCAAGATGCCCGGTGGCCGCGAAAAAAGTAACGGGCATTTCCTCTTTCGACTCCGCACCAGACTTCGGGAACCGTCTAAGGCCCTGTTCATTTATCAGGGAAGATACTCGTTCGCGTCAGTCGTTGAGAGCGAGCAAAAGAGTGTTTGTGCCATGCCCTACCGCGTGAATGCTGATTTACCGCCGCATGTCCGAAAACGTCTGCCCGAGCACGCCCAGGATATTTATCGCGAGGCGTACAATCATGCTTACGCGGCGCATGCCGGCGAATTCGATCGCGAGAAGCGAGCACACATGATCGCCTGGGCTGCGGTCAAGCGATCCTACGTCATGGCAGACGACGAGTGGGTTCCCGCCAAATAAAAGTGACGGAGCCACTCGCGGTAGGCAAAGCGGCGGCACATTGCATCAACGGCAAAGCTCGCGCGTTGCTCGATCGAGTCCGTCCAGTGTGAGTGGGTACATGCGTCCGCCGATGAGCTGATGAACCATGCCAATCGAATGCGTATAGGCCCATTCCTTTTCGGGCACCGGATTGAGCCAGACACACGCCGGGTAGGTACGCGTCACACGCTCGAGCCAGACAGACCCAGCCTCATCATTGTAGTGCTCAACCGAACCTCCGGGCGCGGCGATTTCGTACGGCGACATCGATGCGTCGCCGACGAAGATCACCTTGTAGTCATGCGGATAGGTGTGCAGCACGTCCCACGTCGGCGTCGTAGCCTGAAACCGGCGACGGTTCTCTTTCCACACGCGCTCATAGAGGCAATTGTGGAAATAGAAATACTCCATGTGCTTGAACTCGGAACGCGCGGCGGAGAACAGTTCCTCGGTCGACTTGATATGCCAGTCCATCGAGCCGCCGATATCGAAGAACAGAAGAACCTTAACCGCGTTGTGGCGCTCGGGACGCATCAGAATGTCGAGATATCCCTTGTGCGCTGTACCCCTGATGGTGCCATCGAGATCGAGTTCTTCAGGGGCGCCGGTGCGCGCGAATTTTCGCAAGCGGCGTAGTGCAAGTTTGATATTGCGCGTGCCGAGCTCAACCTCGTCGTCGAGATCCTTGAACTCCCGCTTATCCCAAACTTTGACCGCACGAAAATTCCGGTTGGCGTCCTGTCCGATGCGAACGCCCTCGGGATTGTATCCATAAGCGCCGTAAGGAGAGGTACCGGCCGTTCCGATCCATTTTGAGCCACCCTGGTGGCGACGCTTTTGTTCCGCGAGCCGCTTGCGCAGTGTCTCAAGCAACTTGTCGAGACCGCCCATCGCTTCGATCTGCTTCTTTTCGTCCTCGGTCAGGTATTTCTCGGCGAGCTTTTTCAACCATTCCGACGGAATGTCGGCTTCGACTACATCATCGAGCGTTTCCAGTCCTTTGAAGAAATGGCTGAACACGCGATCGAATTTGTCCAGATTGCGCTCGTCCTTCACCAGCGTCGCGCGAGAGAGAAAATAGAAATCCTCAACCTTGCGCGAGGCGAGATCGGCATCCATAGCCTGCATCAGCGTCAGATATTCGCGCAGCGTCACAGGTACGCCCGCCTGCTTCAGTTCCTGGAAGAACGTAACGAACATAAGCCTGCTTCTCTTGCAGCTCTCTCACGGGTAACGGCGGGAGGATTGGCCCTGGTTAAGACATCGTCAAGGCCGAAGGAGCGATCGGCCCCGGCTGACGCCGGCCTTGATTTGGCCTAGACTTGCCCCCGTGAGTACTCCAGGACCGCGGCCGCATGACACGTATGAGTCCGAAGCCATATTCGATGCAACCGGCGTCCGCTTGCGATCGATCCCCTACACTCCGGCCAAGGTTAAGGCCGCGATGACACATGCCATCTGAGGACAACAAATGAAGCGCCCCACCCGGGGCGCTTCGCACATTTTTGAAGAGGTTCAATGCCAGTCGCCAATCGAGTCGCCATCAGTTTCGCCGTCACCCTTGCCTGCAGCTTGCCAGCCAACGCGGACGTGATGAAAGAACTTGCTCCCACAGGAAAACTGCGTGTCGCGATCGCGGTCGCCCCCGCGCCATCCGCGCTTTATGCGGTCAAAGATGAAGCAACCGGCCAATACCGAGGTGTGACCGTGGAATTGGGAGCGGCGATGGCAAAAAAACTCGGCGTTCCCGTCGAGTTCGTTCCGCATCTGGCTTCGGGTGAGATTCAGAATTCCGCGGACGCCAATCGCTGGGATGTCACATTCATGCCAGTCGACGAAGAGCGAAAAAAATTCGTCGACTTCGGCAACGCCTACCACCTACTGCAAAGTACCTACCTTGTGGCACCCGGCACAAAGATCACGAAAATTGACGAAGTAAACGAGCCGAGCGTACGTATCGGCGGTGTAGCGAACACCGCTACTTTTCGAGCCGCTCAGCGAACCGCCCCGAAAGCAACCTTCGCTACAGTACCAGGTGTCGACGCTGCAGTCGCCGCCATGAAAGCCGGTGACATCGATTGCATCGCGCTTTCGCGTGAGTCTCTTTCCGGACTGACTGCAAAAATCCCCGGCTCGCGCATCCTCGAAGGCGGGTTTCTGAACGCGTCGACCGCTGTTGCCGTGCCAAAGGGGAAACCAGAGGCGCTTGCCTATGTGAGCCAATTCATCGAGCAGGCCAAGGCGGCAGGATTGGTGCGCAAGGCATTTGATGATATGGGCCTGAAAAATTCGCAAGTAGCGCCGGCCGGGATGAAACCATAGTCTCGACGTGCTATCCGGGCGGCGTACCGCGCCGCCCGATTTTTTTTGGAGTTACCCGATGGCAGATCAAACAGTATTGAAAGAACTCGCTCCCACCGGAAAATTGCGGCTTGCCATTGCCGTCGCCCCTGCGCCCTCCGCGCAATTCGCCGTCAAGGATGGCGACACTTATCGTGGGGTGGCCGTCACGTTCGGCCGCGCACTTGCCGCAAAGCTTGAGGTGCCGCTCGAGATCATTCCGCATCAGGCTTCTGGCGAAATTCAGAATTCTGCGGACGCCAATCGCTGGGATGTAGCCTTCCTTCCAGTCGACGACGAGCGCAAGAAATTCGTCGCATTCGGTAACGCCTATCATTTACTGCAGAGCACTTTTCTGGTTGCGCCCGGCTCAAAGATCAATTCGGTGAAGGATGCTGATGCCAAGGGAGTGGGCATTGGCGGTGTAGCCAACACTGCAACCTTTCGAGCCGCCAAGAGAGCGACGAGCAATGCAACCCATATTGATTTTGCTGGAGTCGATGCAGCTGTGACCGCGATGCGCGACGGCAGGATCGAAGCGATTGCGCTTTCGCGCGAGTCACTGTCCGGACTGGTCGGAAAGATTGCCGGATCCCGAATCCTCGAAGACGCATTTCTCAATTCGAGCACAGCTGTATGCGTGCCCAAGGGAAAGCCGGCCGCGCTCGTTTACGTAAGCGATTTCATCGAAGAAGCAAAAGCGTCCGGTCTTGTACGCAAGGCGCTCGATGAAATGGGACTCAAAGCGTCGCACGTGGCGCCAGCGGGGATGAAGGCTTAAGCTGGGGCATTGCGCATCGGCGGCTCGATTTCCGGCGTGCGAATATGCTCTGGTCGTATGCCAAGCGCGAGCAGGCGACCGGGGATGCGCCGCAACAGCGGCCACTGAATCATCTTCATGAAGAACGGCGCCTTCGGCCGTCGACCTTCCAACGCCGGGCCGATGATGTTGTTTTGCAGCACTATCTGCAGGCGCTGGGTGAAGCGCGTCGGAAATTCGCGCCGTCGCTGGACTTGCTCGAGGGTCTCGATCGAAACGGATCCGCGCCGCAAAGGCTGCGCGAGAATATTCGCCGCAGCAACTGCGTCCTGCACCGCGAGATTGATGCCAACTCCACCGATCGGAGACATTGCGTGAGCGGCATCGCCTATGCAGAGCAATCCCGGGCGGTACCAGCGGCACAGTCGGTCCACGGCGACCGTCAATAGTTTGACCGAGTCCCAGTTTTCGATTTCACCGAGCCGATCTTGCACGGATGGTGACATTTCGCCGACCACCTTGCGAAATTTGTCCAAACCGGCGCGTCCCACGTCGTCCGCACTGCCTTTCGGAATGACATAGGCGCACTGCCAGTAATCGTTGCGATTGAGCATCACCATCATGCGTCCATCTTCAATGTGGCCGAAAGTTTCTTCGGAATCGCCCGGCCTGCGTGACAGGCGAAACCACATCACATCCATCGGCGCACCATAATCATCACTTTTGAGGCCGGCTTCCGCTCGTACGGTTGAATGGCGGCCGTCGCACCCGACAATCAGATCTGCTCGGATTTGAAGTTCACCTTCCGGGGTCTTTGTCTGCACACCGACCACACGCCCGTTCTCTTCAACTAAACCAACCGCTTCCGTCTGCTTCCGCAGATCGAATGTCCGATAGCCCTTCCCGTGATCGGCGAGAAAATTGAGAAAATCCCATTGCGGCATCAGCGCAATGAATTTGCAACGAACCGGCAGATGATCGAAATGTCCGACCACCAGCCGATCTTCGCCGATCTGCAATGTAATCTGCTTAACGACTGAATGCGGGAGCTTTAGAAATTCATCGAGTAGGCCGAGTTCGTGCATCATCTCGAGCGTGGATGGATGAACGGTATCGCCGCGGAAATCGCGCAGAAAATCGCCGTGCTTTTCTGCTACGACGACGGCAACGCCGGCTCGCGCCAGCAGGAAGCCAAGCATCATCCCGGCGGGCCCGCCGCCGACAATGCAACACGTTGTGCTGACCGTGGTCACAGACACTCTCTGCGCTGGCTTGTTAAGAACCGCGGCCCTGCCCGGTTCTGTGTCCGCGCAGTTTACGCCTGCTTGTCCGGCGTCGTCACCACGAGCCCGTCAAGGTTTTCGGTCACTTTGATCTGACACGACAACCGCGAACTCGGGCGAACATCATACCCGAAATCGAGCATGTCCTCTTCCATTGGAGATGGACCGCCGACCTTCTCGCGCCAGGCTTCATCGACATAAACATGGCAAGTGGCGCAAGCGCAGGCACCTCCGCACTCGGCCTCAATACCCGGGATGTTGTTGCGGATCGCGGTTTCCATGACCGTCGAGCCGAGTTCGGCTTCGACAGTGCGGCCCGCCCCGCTAGAGTCGTTAAAGGTGATCTTTGGCATTTGGAAGGATAGCAGGAATGACTTCGTCGTAGATGACGCGCGCCTCTATATAGTTATTCGCGTCGGGAAGCCATCCCCTGTCATCGCAGGGATTGCATCGCCGCGATCTCGGCCCGCACCTCATCGACGGCCTGCGCGAGTTGATCGATTGCATCGCCGCAGTCGTTTGGGGCGCGGCCCGCGGCCTGTTCGGTGGCGGCCGCAGCCAGCGCGACGCGATCCTTTCAGGGTATGCGCAAGCGTAGCAATCGCAGGCGGCGCGCTCTTGCGCATGCGCGCCATCAACAGTTCGGCCTGCCGCTCGAACAGCTGCAGGACTTCCTGTTCGAGGCTATGGTCGTTGAAAGTCATGCGTGAAAGATGCGCGCGGTCGAGCACGGTATGCGTCGCACCATTACGTTCCACAGCTTCAGCTGCGGCCCGGATCATCCCACCTCCGACCGCTTTATTTGTTTCGGGGACTTTGGCCTGACCGGGACCAAATCCAGGTAAATAAGCGGCCTGACCGAGCAGCGTTGTGTCGGCCACAAATGAGGGTGGTTAAGGCCGTGTAATCGGACGGCGCTTTTCCTTGCCCTACCATGGCCTCAATTCGGTCCCCCTGTGGATATCGGGACGCGTTGGAAGCCTAGTGTTGGCTATGGTTAGCAGACGGTTAACGATAGTGAAAAGCTCATTGCCACCGTAGTTTCTTTCGGTTTGCCAAGGCGATAGGATGATGATTGGGCAATCACTCGGGGACCGTGGGGGTCTGCGGCACTGCGGTGTCGTGTCCGCGGCATAACCCTGTTTATCGTTACGGTTCGGGCCGCGGCGACGAGTCCGGCGTAATGGCGAGGCGACAACCGAGATGGCGAATATTCCCCAGAAGTCAACAGACGCGACCGAAGAGGTGCTTTCTGCCATCCAGGAGGCCCTTAACGTTCGCGCCCCCGAGAGCAGCACCAGCCCGGATGCCGACAAAGAGGCTACCTCGGCAGCAACATCCCCCGCCTCCGAACTCTTTCCGCAGGATACGCCCCAAACCTGGCCGCTCGGCGAGAGCACGCCACGCCGTGCCGCCAACGATGACAGGGCCGGTATTGGCCAGATTCTGCAAACCCTGCGCCACCGTTCCTCCCGCACGCCCTATCTCGCCGCCGCGGTTGGCGGTTTCATCTGGGTGGTTGGCGGCCTCGCCATTGCCTCTCTCTACGGCACGGAGATGCGAGGTCTTTTTGCGCCGTCGGGGGTCGGTCTTGCCGCCATCATTGCGCTCGCCACGGTGCTCGTCGTGCCGGTGCTTTTCTTTTTCCTGCTCGCGCACATGTTCACCCGCGCGCAGGACATGCGCGTCATCGCGGAATCCATGGCCGAAGTGGCGATGCGTCTTGCCCAGCCCGAGACCATAGCACATGAGTCGATTGTCACGGTCGGTCAGGCTATCCGCCACGAGGTCGCGGCAATGGGTGACGGCGTCGAGCGCGCTCTTGCCCGCGCCGCCGAACTGGAAGCGCTCGTGCACAACGAGGTGTCCGCGCTGGAGCGCGCCTATAACGACAACGAAGTCCGTATTCGAGATCTGCTGACCGAACTGAGCAATCAGCGTGAAACCCTGGTCAACCAGGCCGAGCATGTGCGCAATGCCATCGCCAGCGTGCATCTCGACCTGGCGCACGATGTCACCTCCGTCGGCGACCTTGTCGCCGACAAAGTCAACGAGGTGGCGCAACGCGTTACCCGTTCGCTCACGGAAAAAGGCGAACACATTACTCTTGCGCTTGGCCACGCCGGCGATTCGATGATCGATGCCCTCAGCGAGCGCGGCTCATCTCTTCTCGAACGACTTGAAACCACGAGCGACCAGGCGACCACAGCGATTTCGTCGGCAAGCGACCGTCTTTCTGCCAGCCTCAATTTCAAAACCGAGCATGTGCACGACGAATTTTCCGAACTTGCTGCACGTCTGCAGCAGATGATGAGCGCACGTCTTGATCAGGTTGCACAGGGCTTTGCGGAAAAATCATCCGTCACTATCGAGTCCATGGCGACGCGTTCGCAACAATTCACAGACGCAATCGCTGAGACAAGCTCGCACCTTGCGGAATCAATTGCCTCCCGCGCCGATGAGGTGAACACGGCGCTGCGCTCGACAGGGGATTCGCTCGTTCTTGATCTTTCGCTGCGTGGCGGCGATGTCGTTTCGAAGCTCGAACAGACCGGCACGCGCATCAACAATACAATGGCCGATCGCAGCAACGCTGTAGCCGATACTTTCCGCGAAAGCGCGGAATCGATGGTGGCAACGCTCGGCAGCCGCGGCGATGCAGTGAACGAAATGCTCTCGGCGCGCCTGCAGGCCTTCGAGACAATATTCAACCAGGGCGGCACGGAACTCAGTGAAAAAATATCAAGAGACGCCACTAACCTCGGCAACCTTATCACTCGCAACATCACCGAATTCGATCACACCGTAAAGAATTATGGTGGCGAATTGGTCGGGCGGCTCGGTCAGCGGACCCAGGATGTGGCCGAGGCTCTTCGCAACTACCTCGACACTTTCGACCAACGCGTGACGGGGCGGACCGGCGACATTTCCAGCACGCTCGACCAAAGAATCGCGCAATTCGAAACGCTGCTTGGCACACGCGTTTCCGAACTCGCGAGGACTTTGACCGAAGGTGGCAAGGAAGTGGTCGTAGCGCTTGATCAGCGCATCGGCGAGGTGGCCGGCACGATAAATTCGCGCGGGGTCGCAGTCGCTGATGCGATCGGCATCAAGATCGGCGAGATGGACAAAACCCTGGGCGATCGCGCCCTTGAGGTCGCCAACAATCTCGACAAACGTATCGGCCGTTGCGAAGAGCTTTTGGTCGGCCGCGCCGAAATGGTCACGAGCCAGATCGAGACGCGCAGCAAGGCGGCCGCCGACGCGCTCAATGCGCGGCTCGAGCAGTTGAGCCAGGTCATCAAGCTCAATTCTGCGGAAGCGGAACGCTCGCTCGGTCAGCTTGCGCTGTCGACCACCGAAGCAATTCGCGCAAGCGCGGGCGATGCGGAACGCACGCTCGTCGGGGTCAGCGAGGGAGTTGCGCGCAACTTCGTTGGCAAGGCCGAAGAGATCGCGACCGCCGTCAGCCGGCGCGCCAACGAGATGACCACTGTCCTGTCCGACAGGAGCGGCGGCGTTCTTTCCGCAATTACCGAGAAAGCAGACCACTTCACGCGCGAAGTGACCCACGCGACCGACCAGGCCGTCAAGGCGATTGAAGAACGAGGCTTCGCCTTTACCCGCACGATGATGGACAACACCACCGAAATCTCGCGCATGATCAATACTGCGGGCGAGGCGGCGACCGGCGCGGTCAACCGTACGATGACCGAGCTTAACGACGTCACACAAAAGGCAATCACACGCTCAAGAGAGACCGCGACCTCAAGTGTCAAGGAAATGCTGGAGACGCACACTGTACTGCGCTCCGACACCACCGCCCTTTTCGAACGGCTGCGCGAAGCCAACATCATGTTGCAGGAAGTGCTCAGTGGCGCCCACGAGAACATGGGCGCTCTTGAAAATGCGCTCATGCTACGCGTATCCGAATTCGTCAGCGCCATGACCGAGATTACCCAGTCCACCGGCGAAGCTACCGGGCGCGTGGAGAGGAACATCGCCGGTTTCCGTGACATTACCGCACAGGTCATCAACGACCTCGGTCAACTTGCCCGCCAATTCGATGTTCACGGGCGCGACCTTGCCAAGGCCGTCGACCTGATCGGCCACAGCAATCAGCACACTGAGGATCGTCTCAACGAGCGTCGCGTTCAGCTCGATTCGCTGGTGGCCACGCTCGATATCCGCACCGAGGATCTCGAGAAACGCCTCAATCGTTTCTCTGGCCTGCTCGATGAATCCCTTGAAGCAGCCTCGACACGCGCGCGCGAAGTTGCGCGTCTTGTGTCAGAAGCGAGCGCCGAGGGCACCCGCGCGATCAGCGAACAGTATGAACGCGTGCGCGAAAATGCCGAGGAAGAGCGGGAGCGTGCAACTGGAGCGATGCGTTCCCTTTATGAACAGACCGCCACCGACACTGAATCCCTCTTCCGCAACGCCAATGAGCGGTTTGCAGAAGCCGTCGAGGGCATGAAGCAGATGGCTGCGGAGATGCAGCGCGAGCTCGAGGCAACGCGCGGGGAGCTGCGCCGAGGCGTGTTCGAGCTGCCGCAGGAAACGGCGGAGAACGCCGCGCAGATGCGCCGGGTTATCGTGGACCAGATCGAGGCCCTGGCCGAGCTCAATCGTATCGTCGCCCGTCACGGCCGGAACCTCGATGCGGTCGACCCTGCCCGTCGGACGCGCGAGGAACCGACGCTTGCCGTCGCGAGTAGCCGCAACGAACCTACGCCGCGTAACGAAACGCCGCCGCCATCGCGCAATGAGATCCAACGGCGTTCTTTGCCACGGACCGAGGCCGGTGCCTTTGCGCCGCGCCGCAACGAGCCGCCGCCACTCACACCCACGCCAATTCCACCCGGTCGTGGCTGGCTGACTGATTTGCTTAGCCGCGCGTCGCGCGAGGAAGGCGAGCCTCAGCGTGAATTGCCACGCGAGAGCACACGTGAGCCGGCTACCGCACGCGGAAATGAGGACAGGTCGCCACGGCATACGATTGAGTCGCTT
>DASRAF010000287.1:0-2172 GCA_035638295.1 Pseudolabrys sp. | reverse complement strand
TGTACATGCTGCCGCCACTACCCCGGTGCAGCAGCTGGGCGTACTCTTCGCTCATCTCACCCAACCGTGTCAGCCTTCCCCGGAAGGGGCGCCGGGTCGGCCTGCACATCGACATTTTCGAGGCTTGCTCGGCGTTCACTCACATTGCGGCCTGCACACTCGCGCGGTCACCAAATCGTGACCGCTATTCGAAGGCTTCAGCCATTTCGTTACCTCCATGACTGCTCCGATTGCTTCCGGCTGGAGCGAATCGCCGGGGGGCCTTGCACCCACTTATCTGGGGCATTGGTGTCAAGCGGAAATTTTCAGCATCGCGGACTGCATTTTTGCGGAAGTTGTGACGGCGTCGGCATGATCAACGGGTCATTCGTGATTGCAGCAAACAGCGGCAAGTGCGCCGGGCGGCCTCGGTTCTGTCATTGCGGCAAAGACCGCATCAACTTATCTCCGGTTCGGTCGTTCGGGACCGTGACCATAATCCCGCATTCAGCGGGCCGAGAGACCGGACGGTGGGACCAGTCTGGAAAAGCGGCAATGAGCCAAGTGGGTGCACGGTCACACACCGACCCAGGCGCAGGCGTTCCGAGGCGCCCGCGTTTTGGGCGATCCCTTATGATGCGGCGTTCATAACAGCGCCCTCCGGGATCAATCCGGTTTCGAGATAGCGCCAGAGCGCGACCATCAGTTTGCGCGCCAGTGCCACAACAGCGATGCGTCGGATGCGTCCCTTGGCCTCGCCGACGCGCTGGGCGAACCACTTGCTCAAAGCGCTGTTCGGTTGGTGGCGGATCCACAGCCAGGCGATCTCGATAGCAAGCCGGCGTGCGCGGGGATTGCCGGCCTTGCTGATGCCCTGATCAACGCGCATCGAGCCACTGTTGTAGGGGCTCGGCGGCAGGCCAAAATAACTGGCCAGTTCGCGGCGATTGTTGAAGTGACGATAGAATACTTCCCGACACAGCGGGACGCCGCTGATTTGTCCAATGCCTTTCAGGCGCACCAATGCCGCGGCTTGGGCACCACCGCGCTCTGCTCTACCTCCTTCTTCCGCGGCGCTCTGCGGCGTCGCTACGGCTTTGATCGCGCTTGCCTGCGCGCGTTCGATGTCTTTGATCTGGCGTTCAGCCAGGATTAGTCGCTCGTGCTCGCGGGCCAGCGCTTGTTTGGTGTGTGCCGGCAATGGTTCGCCGGTGCCCGTCATCAAACCGTCGAGGCGCTGCACGAAATCGCGGCGGTGTGGATTGACGCCGCGGATTCCCAAGGCCATCAAAATCCCGCCGATGCGGTTGGTGTGGGCTGTTTTCTCCTTCACCAGCACGGCCCGCTCGCGGTGCTCGCGTTTGGCGTCCTCTTCTGTCGGGGTCGGCACCTGAACCACCCGGCAGATGCGCGTCTCGCCGCGCTCCAACGCCAGCAGCATGCGGATCAGAAGCTCGAGATCGATACGGTCGGTCTTGCGCCGTCGCGAACGCCGTTCCACCGGAATGCTGGCGGCATCGACGACACGGTTCTCGATGCCGGCCGCCGTCAGCCGGCGGTGCAACCAAAATCCGTCGTACCCGGCTTCGTAAACCGATACCACGCGGACCGGCTTACCGAGTTTTTCCAACCGGAGTCTGGCAACCGTGATCCGTTCCAGGGCGGCGTTAATATCACCCCCGTCAAGTTTGTAACGGCTGATGGTCTTGCCGAGCTGCGGCGAATACAAGCCGATCAGCCAGGTCGCTTTGCTCAGTTCAAACCCGACAAAAAGCGTGGCAATCTCGTCCTGGGCGGCAGGCGCGATCAGTGCTGAGGTCGACATCCCGGTCTCCGTTAAGTTCACGGTTTAGCGGCGGAACCTTAACGGAACCGCGCCTGTCGCCCCATAGGATCTGGAAAGCGCCGCCTTGTCACGGCGCACGTGGGAAGCAGACATTGGGAAACGATGGCCTAGTCCGCTGCCGTGGCCGCTTTTTCGATCAATGCTGCCACCTCGGGTGCGTGCGAAAGAAAGATCGCGTGGCTGCCCGGAAGTTCAATGACTTGCGATTGGGCCCGCTTCGTCATGAATCGCTCGAGGTCCGGATTGATCATTCGGTCCTGCGTGGGAATTACTGCGTAGCTCGGCTTTTGTTTCCAAGCCGCAACTGTGGCCTTCGCCTTCAATGCATCACCTGAAACCGGTACTTG
>DASRAF010000286.1:0-2826 GCA_035638295.1 Pseudolabrys sp. | reverse complement strand
ATCCGCTGCCGTTGTTTCGAGCGCGGCGGCCGACGCCGCGACGCTCGAGCCGATCACCAAACTCATGGATGCAGCAACCGCTCATCAGCGGCGGCAGGACGCATTGGCCTTTGTGAAATCGGTCAACAGCGACTTCGCGCGCTATGGCCTTCCCCCCTTGGATGAAGGCTATGTGCTGCGGGCCCTGGGGAAAATGACGCCGATGGAGCCGAAATAATCCTGCGAAGCGCCTGGCATATGCCTACACGTTCGAGCAAGCGAGCGGGCTGCGCAAGCTGCCGCAAAGCACGCCGCCGCTTCCGAGCGAGCCGTAACAGATAGTGCCGATGCGGCATCGGCGCATACCACCACATGGAAACCACACGCGGCAGGTGCTCGGCCTGCCGACAAGATGATCTAGTGGAAATGAACTGCACGATCGCTGTGGTTCATGAACATCGCTTTTGCGATGTCTGCCGCACGTCCCTTATCTCCCAACTGCCGACATTTAAGGGAGATCGCTTTTCAACATTAAGTGCCAAAATTCGTCGTGGCCATTAGATGCGACGACGCGCGTTCATCTGGTTCAAGGCGCGGCGACCTGCTCGGCCGCCCGCGGCAAGTGCTAGCCTACAGGGCCCAAAAGCGAGCCGATCTGAATGTGATCCAGCTTGCGCCAAATGAGCCATAAGATTGCTCAGATTCCGCTCGACTTCCCCCGCACGGCAAGCATGTGCGGTGCCGAAGGGAGGCGCCCATGGATGCGATCGCCCAGAATACGACAATTAAAGACTTATCTTACCGATGTCCGGGCCAAGCTTGAGAAGGGGCTTAGGATTGCGAAGGCGGCCGAGATCTGCGCGGCTTCCGGGAGAACCAGAAAGGGCATGGAAATCGCCCTGAGCCTCGGATCAATCGTTTACGAGCTGAACACGCACAACATCCAGCGTGCGCGTGGGCCGCGTCCCGCACGTCCGTGGTACGCGTGCGCCGCTGCTCATCAATCAGTTTTAGGAACAGAGAGCATTGTTCCTCCGCCAGGAGCTTACGCAATGTCCTCCCAGACAATTGTCAACTGTCTGTCTGTGAGAGCGAGCATGGTTATCGCTCTTGCCATCTTAGGCCTCGTCGTCGTCGTTGTTGTCGCCCTCATCCCGGATACGGTCCCATGGTTTAGGGCCGGTATGCTGGTCAGCGTAGCGGCGGCCCAAGGTCAATGGATGGATGCGGCTCTGCTGTGTCAATCGCAATCGTGTTCCCGCGCTCAGGGCCACGCGTGACAATCGTTCAAAATCGCTGGCGTCGCTAGCGTTGAATGCACCGGCAATGGCACGTGAAAAAATCATCAACAGCGGGGCATCACCTTGCGTCAAATGCACATATCCTCGCTGTCGCTGGGACCAAGCTCGTTTCTCTTGGATAGCCACGGCGCAAGTGGCCGCGCCACATCGGCGAATGCAGTCACCGCGGGAATAGCAGGCAGTCACCGGGGGAATCGCAGTAGTTTTCGCGGGGCGGCTGACTGGGCACGGTCGGCTGAGTGGGCACGATCCGGCAGTCACCGCGGGAATCGCAGTAGTAAGCCTCGCGGCTCGGCTGACTGGGCGCGAACCGATCAGTGTACGCCTTCCCGACCCGATCACTGTACTCGACCCGATCAGCGTACACTGTTTCGATGTACACCTTCTCGCGCGTCGTCTGCGGAACACTGGACGACAGGGTCATCAGGATGCCGATGCTGATGGCTATGCGGCAAATGTCGGTAGTGTTGACCATAATCGGCGGCCTCGGGAATGTTTGCCGGTCCGATGAACATAGCCGAAACTTCAATGGGACCCACGGTAACATTTTGGATAAACCCAAAACGGCAGGGATAAGGGATCGAAGCGGATCGAAGGCTGAACACCCTCCAAGACACTGCCGCCCCCGGCCTCGGGTCCTGCGAAGGGGGATACGTGGTCACGGGTGCCGCCGACCCCCGATGGGTAGCCGACCACACTCGCGGCACCTGAAGTGCTACGATGCCGATCTCGATCGATGACAAGCATCTGGTCGACTGAGGTCGACAAAATGTGCAACCGATTGCGATCGCTCATCTTCTCGATGGCTTGAAGCGGTTTCTATGCACCGTGTCCGAAAGCCCATGGACATGCCGAAGGCAACAACGACCGCGCAGATGGCGGCGATCCTGGGGATCTCCGAGCGCCGCGTATCTCAGCGACAGGTTAATTCCTCATGCGGCTGCAATTGGATGGCTTCACGTCATCCCAGCCACCCTGTCGCAGCGGCACAGCTTCGTGCGGAAAGCTCTTTGTTCTATCCCTTCACGGGCCTGTTTAAGAGCGTCAGTTTTGTCCAAGAACCTGTGCAGTCGATTTTCCGGGCCGTCATGGGTCTGCCACTGAGAGACTGTCCGATGGGGCGACGGGCCCCACCGGACTTTGCGCGTTACGCACCCACCATACCAGGCTCATCAAAACAGGCGACTATCAGGCGCGCTCGTTCACGGCGTTGGAGGCGGCAATGTAGCCATGAGTGCAGGCTTTGCCGAGGCCATGCATCAAGTGAGCTCCACTGGCTTCGCCGCCGGCGTAGAGACCCGGGATGACTTGGCCTTTCATGTCGAGGACCTGGGCCTTGCCGTTGATCCTCAATCCCCCGCATGAATCGTGCCATTCGATAATGATCCGAGCGGCATAAAAAGGAGGTGTTGCGATGGCGTGCATGGGGGCGTCCGGCCCACGCTCGAAGTCGGGGTCGGCACCCTTCGCGACGAAGGAGTTCCACCTGGCCACCGTCTCCTTCAGGTAGGTCAGGGCGACTTTTTGGTGTTCGTTGCCCGCCCGG
>DASRAF010000285.1:0-12591 GCA_035638295.1 Pseudolabrys sp. | reverse complement strand
TGGTCGCGCAGCCGATTCGTGCGCAGCACAGTACAGCAAGACCCGTGCGCGGCAGGATGAGTACAGCGCAGGTGAGTAGCGAGGCGACGGCGCGAAAAAACAGAACCTCGACAAACGAGTATTCGGCAACTTGCCATTTTGACAGCGCGCTCGACACAGCAAACATGACGGTCGCACCAAGCATGAACAAAATGCCAAGCGGGACACGGTCGGCGCGCAGAGAAGCGCGCTCTGCAAGGCTGTCGGAGGTCAAGGAAAAGCCCCAGAAGGTTATGGCACTTGCCTAACATGGTTAAGCAAATAAGGGCGGGGCGAAAAGCGAATGGGCGTCGGGCTGCCCGTGCATGGCAAGACTGAACGCAAATCACGACAATCATTCTGACGATGGCATGACACCGACATTGTAGCGGATTCGGAATCTAGCCGCTCCGAGCGCGTCTGCGCAGCCGCTTCGTGCGCCGATTTTTCGAGGCGCGCGCTTCACGCTGCTTACGTGCGCGTCGCCTGCGACAGCGGCTGCATTTGCAGTGTGATCGGCCGATCACATACTTCAGGTAGTCGTTTCCGTAGTCGTAAGTGATTTCCTCGTCGGGTTTGATTTTGCGCAAGGCTCGGACGAAGACACGTCCGCCATAAGTGTATGTCTCGGCGTTCGGATTGCATGAGTGATTGGCGTAGCGCGCGATATTGCTCCTGGGGGAGCCATCGATCGTGACCCGTGGGTTGATTTCGTAGAGATAGCGGTTGCCGCGGCGTTCGAGCCAAAGTGCTTCTTTGGGACCTATGCGGGGACCTTGGTATTCGGCGATTTTTTCGCGCTTCTTGATCGGCCTGGCGGCAAACAGGCCAAGGCCGGTGATGGAACGGCCAATACGGAACGATCGTCGTCGGGGCATTGCTGCTGTGGGCGACAAAAAGAGGGGTGATGCGGATGACAGATGAAACGCCGCGCGTCAATCATTCGTTCGCGCCGCCGGCGTACGTAATTTTCGGGCAGACAAAACCACGCGTCGGCTTAGCAATCGGCTAAACCTAGAGTGGCCAGCGTGGCATGGTCTAATGGAGAAGCTGCCCCGCCCACCCGACGAACGATGAAAATGGTCCGGGTAGACCACGAAATAGAGTATGAGCGCCACCGGGGCGAACATGAACATCAAGTCTCGCATGGGGTATCCCCCGTGCTGATATTTTGAGTCCAACTCTGATTTTATCCAAGTCAAACTCTGATTTTATCCAAATGACTCGTCGATCGGCGTCAATAACGCAGCCGTAAATCATTTTCCGAAAATCGGTCATGACGAGTGGAACCGCCGATAGTTGGTCTGTGGCGGTGCTGGTAATTAGATGCCAGCTCGCGACCACCCTCGGCAAGGCCGAGACGTTGCCGCTTCGCCGCCAGCAGAATAGCGGCGGCCGCTATAACCGGCATGATCAGATAGAAAACGAACTCTTCTATGCCGCCGAAATCGAGCGACGGTTTGAAGCCGTGAATTACAATTGTCGGCAGACTATCAAGCAACCACCCGGCAAGTGTGAGCGCGGCCAAAGCAAAAATCGCGTAGCGAAGATTCCCTCGTGCCGCCAAAACCAACGCCGCGCCAGCGAGCAGGGGCGACAGCGCGAGCTTGATGCTGTTGATGCCCTGCGCAAAGCGCAGCAGCGCGGTCTCGTGATGATACTCCGTGAAGATACCCTGCACGCTGGAAAGGGCATCGAGGAGTTCAATTGCCGCGATAAGGACGAGACTCACGCGCGCCCAACGATATGACGGGTGTGCGGCGATCGCGGTGTCTATAGACGTCATTGCACCCCCCTTTGCCCGGCGGCCACTATGCGTCAAAACTGTCGGAGTCGGATGCGTTTCTCGCACTGGCAGCGGTTGGTAACGAAGGAGAGACCCTGCATGGCGAAACTATCGATCGCCGAGCGCTGGCCCGAATTGCCCTATGCCGCGTGGAAGGATACGCGCGATACCTTGCATCTGTGGACTCAGGTCGTCGGCAAAGTTCGCCTCACACTGACGCCATGGCTCAACCACTCATGGCATGTCGCGCTTTATGTGACGGCACGCGGGCTGACGACTTCGCCGATTCCTTGGCGCGGTGGCGATTTCCAAATTGATTTTGATTTCATCGATCATGTGCTTTGGGTCAGGCTCAGCGAAGGACAATTTCGTCAAGTGATGCTCAAGCCGATGAGCGTCGCAGAATTCTATGAAGACGTGGTGATTGCGCTTCGCGAACTTGAAATTGATGCACCCATCGAAACGATGCCGTGCGAAATCGCTGATTGTATCCCGTTCGAACAGGATACCATGCACGCGGCCTATGACGCCGACTATGCCAATCGCTTTTGGCGGGTGCTCCTTTCGGCGCAGGAGATTTTTGCTCACTTTCGTACCGGCTTTCTCGGAAAAACGAGTCCTGTTCACTTTTTTTGGGGAAGCTTTGATCTCGCTGTGACGCGCTTTTCTGGACGTCCAGCACCGCGTCACCCAGGTGGCGTGCCCCATCTGTCGGATGCCGTCGCACAGGAGGCGTATTCGCACGAGGTTTCGAGCGCCGGATTCTGGCCGGGCGGCGGTGGGCCCATCGACTATGCGGCGTTCTACTCCTATGCGTATCCCGCGCCCGATGGATTCGGTGCGGCGAGCGTCAAGCCGCAAAACGCATTTTTCAGCAAGGATCTCGGTGAATTTCTCCTGCCCTATGACGCCGTGCGCACTGCAAGCAACCCCGATAGAGCTCTCATGGAGTTTCTGCAGAGCACCTACGACGCGGCAGCGGGCCTGGCAAAATGGGATCGAAAATCGCTGGAGTGCGGGTTAGGGGAGGTAAACAAGCCGCGACGCGTCTAGAACACGTCCAGACGGCTTTCCATTGGCGCGAAGCGGCGCTATGACCGCTGGCGAACCGGCCATTCTCCGGAGTTTTCCATGAACGCCCCCGCCAATGTCGTTCCGCCCTACAAACATACGCCGCTGTTCCCACTCGGTCCGGACAGGACACCATACCGGAAACTCGACATTGGCGGCGTCAGAGTCGAGAAAGTCATGGGCAAGGACATGCTGGTAATCGAGCGCGAGGCATTGCGCGCGCTCAGCGAGGCCGCCTTCACGGATATCAATCATCTGTTGCGGCCGGCGCATCTGAAACAACTGCGGAAAATCCTCGATGACCCTGAAGCGTCCGACAATGACAAGTTTGTCGCCTATGACTTTCTGAAAAATGCGAACATCGCCGCCGGAGGCGTCCTGCCGATGTGCCAGGACACCGGCACTGCGATCATCATGGGCAAGAAAGGCCGCATGGTTTTCAACTCAGGCGACGATGAGGCCGCACTTGCCGAAGGAGCGCGTGATGCATACCTAAAACGGAACCTGCGTTATTCGCAGCTCGCGCCGATCTCTATGTTCGAGGAAAAGAACACCAAATCGAACATGCCGGCACAGGTCGAGATCTACGCCGAGGGTGAAGACGCCTACAAGTTGCTTTTCATCGCCAAAGGCGGCGGTTCGGCCAATAAAGCATTCCTGTTTCAGGCGACGCCATCGATCTTGACACACGATCGCATGCTGGCATTTCTGAAAGAGAAAGTGCTTACGCTCGGAACGGCCGCTTGCCCGCCTTATCATCTCGCGATTGTCATAGGCGGTACGAGCGCCGAACTCACGATGAAAACCGTGAAGCTTGCATCGACAAAGTATCTCGACGAATTGCCAACGAAGGGCAGTGAAGATGGCCACGCCTTCCGCGATCTCGACATGGAGGCGGAAGTTCTCAAGATGACTCAGTCGACTGGTGTCGGGGCGCAGTTCGGTGGCAAATATTTTTGTCATGATGTGCGTGTGATCCGTCTGCCACGACATGGAGCCTCATTGCCGATCGGTCTCGGCGTCTCATGTGCTGCTGACCGGCAGGCGCTTGGCAAGATCACCCGCGATGGCGTGTTCCTGGAAGAACTTGAGCGCCATCCGGCGCAGTACCTTCCCGAGGTCGATGAGGAAAAGCTGGGTGGTGATGTCATCAAGGTAGACCTGCGCAAGCCGATGAAGGAGATACTCGCCCAGCTCTCAACGTATCCGGTGAAGACGCGGCTCTCACTTACAGGTCCGATGATTGTTGCCCGCGATCTCGCCCACGCGAAATTGCGCGAACGTCTCGAGGCGGGGAAAGGGCTGCCCGATTATTTCAAGAATCATCCGGTCTACTACGCTGGCCCCGCGAAGACGCCCGCGGGCTATGCGTCCGGTTCGTTCGGCCCGACGACGGCCGGACGGATGGACAGCTACATCGATCAGTTTCAGGCGGCCGGGGGCTCGATGATCTCGCTTGCCAAAGGCAACCGCTCAGCCCAGGTGCGCGAGGCGTGCAAGAAGCACGGCGGATTTTATCTGGCGTCGATTGGGGGCAGCGCGGCCAAGCTTGCCGAGCACTGCATCAAAAAAGTGGACGTGCACGAGTATCCCGAACTCGGGATGGAAGCCATCTGGAGAATCGAAGTTGAGAACTTCCCGGCCTTCATCGTCATCGACGACAAGGGCAATGATTTCTTCAAGGAATTGAATTTGGGGTAGCGATCTCGACCAGGCTAAAAAATGGTCGACGGCTAGCGGCCATCTGAAGTTTCTGAGATTGCTGACGCTCGCAAGACCCAGCGAGCAGTTGATGTCACGCCATCGCCGCCACTGCCACCATCAGCAGCGAGATGCCGACGTACTTCGCAGTCTGCGTTACGTCAGGTAACTGATCCGCGAACCCGACAATCCAAAGCAGGCTGGCGACCGCGATGAGTGAATATTTCACCGCCGGGATTGCGGTGTACTTCCGCAAAAACTTCAACATCACACCACTCCGCTGCGCCCCGGTCCCCGCAGCATTCAACCATCGCACTGCGATAGTAGCCTACTGCACCGCAAAATGGCAAACCGGCTGGACGCCACGCCCGCACCATTCGGATAACGCGTGCCGCTGGATTGGTTTCCGCATCCGTCCGCGTCCGCACGACGGGTTTGGCCCCGGAGGGGAGGGGCGTTACCGTTTCTTCGGTATCCCCAGCGTCTTGCCCTTGAGTGGGATGATTTCTGCAGTCTCGCCAGCGCTTCGCCGCAGCGCCTCTTTCAGGCTCGCGGGGTGGCCATGCTTTCTCAGAAGATCGTTGAACGCTTCGTCAGCGAGTTCTTGAAAGGACTTCATGCTTTCTGAACCAAGCAATCGGAGTTGTTGCCAGGTCTCTTCGTGAAATTGGATGCGTTTGCCAATCATGGTGTCGACCCCGGGTCACAACGCACGCGCCGATTATGCGGGCTGGTCTGCATCGAGATAAACATCTTCGGGACTTTGGTCGTGTTTTTCCAGCGTGCGCTTAAGGTACTGGCAATAGGCGGTTCGCGCCCTATCCCCTATTCTGCAGCGTGCTGAAGGTATTAATGTAATTTCTTCAATTTGACAGGGCTATCCGGAGCCCGGAAACCGGGGGCAGTGCGATTGCCATCTTGAAATGGCCGAAGTTGCCAAAAAATCCCGGGTGCGGGCCGCCGGCACCAAAAATCCTAGAAAAGAACATATTGCGAACTGAGAACAAATAGTGTACATTGCTTTGCCTTCAGTCGATTCCGGCGGTGCGGCGAGGCCGCGTTGTCGGGGGGTCGAATCCCGGCCATAAGGAGCGCGACATCATGAGTCAGCCTGCCCTGCGTCTCGTCGAAGGATCTTCCATGGATAAATCAAAAGCCCTTTCTGCCGCGCTGAGCCAAATCGAGCGTCAGTTCGGCAAGGGCTCCGTCATGAAACTTGGCAAAAACGATAAGGCCATGGACGTCGAGGCCATATCTTCGGGCTCGCTTGGGCTCGACATCGCGCTCGGTATTGGAGGCCTGCCGCGCGGACGTGTAGTGGAGATCTATGGGCCGGAATCATCCGGCAAAACGACGCTCGCGCTGCATACGATTGCCGAGGCTCAGAAGAAGGGCGGCATCTGCGCCTTTGTCGATGCCGAACACGCACTGGATGTGGTTTACGCCCGCAAGCTCGGCGTGAATGTCGATGATCTTCTGATCTCGCAGCCTGATGCAGGTGAGCAGGCGCTGGAGATTGCCGACACGCTGGTGCGCTCGGGGGCGATCGACGTGCTTGTGGTCGACTCGGTTGCCGCTCTAGTGCCGCGTTCCGAACTCGAAGGCGAGATCGGTGATGTGCAGCCAGGTTCGCAGGCCCGGTTGATGAGTCAGGCGCTGCGCAAGCTTACGGCCTCAATTTCCCGCTCGCGGACGATGGTGATTTTCATCAATCAGATCCGCATGAAAATTGGCGTGATGTATGGCTCACCTGAAACGACGTCGGGCGGCAATGCGTTGAAATTCTACGCCTCCGTACGGCTCGATATCCGCCGCATCGGTGCCATCAAGGAACGTGACGAGGTGGTCGGCAATCAGACCCGCGTGAAAGTGGTCAAGAACAAGCTCGCTCCTCCGTTCAAACAGGTTGAATTCGACATCATGTATGGTGAGGGCGTTTCTAAGACCGGCGAACTGATAGATCTCGGCGTCAAGGCCGGGGTCGTGGAAAAGTCCGGCGCCTGGTTCTCTTATGACAGCCAACGGATCGGTCAGGGGCGCGAGAACGCCAAGCAATTTCTCAAGGAAAACCCAGACGTGGCCGGCAAGATCGAGGCCGCGGTACGACAGAACGCCGGTCTGATCGCGCAAGCGATTATGGCGGGCGAGGGTGAAGACAAGGACGATGATGACGAGGCCGCCGAGGTTTGAAAGGATGATGGGCCGCCGGACGGCGTTGTTGCGACGCTGCCGTCCGGAGCCGGGTCTCGCGAGGAGGGCATAACCTTCACGAGCGAAGCGCCGGCGCAGGAGCGACCAGAATCGCCGCCTGTCCCGCCCGAGCCGACCAAACTCCCGGACGTCGGAGATGCTACCCAGCCACGCCGCCAAAGGCCAAGCCGAGAAAGGCTGTTGCCAAAGGCAAGGTCAAGTCGCAGCCGCCGCTGATGCGAAAGAAACAAAGGCAGCACGCGTGAAGGCCAAATCGCCAAAGGCGAAAGGACCGAAGCGCAAAGGAAAGGAAGGCCAATAATGGCCTGAGGGTTAGTAAGGCGAGGCGGCGGCGCCCGAGTTATCCGCTGCACCATTCCGGTGACGCGTATCCTTCGTATGATTGCGTTAGGCGTTCGCCCCCGTCGGCACCCGGCTGCGTAAAGCGGCCGCCACCGAGGACGGGGGCGAGGGCGTTTTGGTCTGGATTGCGGGTTTTGTGGCGTAGACTTACGTTACCCCCACCGCTAAATAGCCCTTGAAAACAACAAGCCGGACGGGGATTTAGACCCTTGTAGGCGACGCATGACCACCGGTTCCGGGAAACGGTCATGCGCAGGCAAAGAGGCTCGCACGGTTCTGAAATGAGCGGCGTCAACGATATCCGCAAAAGTTTCCTCGATTTCTTCGCGCGCAACGATCACCAGGTGGTGCCGTCTTCGTCGCTGGTGCCGCGCAATGACCCAACCCTGATGTTCACCAATGCAGGGATGGTGCAGTTCAAGAACGTATTCACCGGCCTGGAGAAGCGGCCGTACTCGCGAGCCGTCACGGCACAGAAATGTGTGCGCGCCGGCGGCAAACACAATGATCTCGACAATGTCGGGTACACCACGCGACATCACACTTTCTTCGAGATGCTCGGCAATTTCTCTTTCGGAGACTACTTCAAGGAGCGAGCGATCGAACTCGCCTGGAATCTGGTCACTAAAGAATACGCGCTGCCCAAGGACAAACTGCTTATCACGGTCTACGTCGACGACGATGATGCCTTTAAGCTCTGGAAGAAGGTTGCCGGGCTTCCTGATAGCAAGATCTTGCGCATTGCCGGAGATGATAATTTCTGGGCCATGGGTGAGACCGGCCCATGCGGTCCCTGTTCGGAAATTTTTTATGATCACGGGCCGCATATTCCGGGCGGTCCGCCCGGCTCGCCCGACTCCGAGGGAGATCGCTTCATCGAGATTTGGAACCTCGTATTCATGCAATACGAGCAGCTCCCGGGCGGAAAACGCGTAGGTCTTCCGCGTCCGTCGATAGACACCGGGATGGGGCTCGAGCGCATCGCCGCCGTTCTACAGGGAACTCACGACAATTACGCGATTGATCTTTTTGCGACGCTCATCCGCGCGATTGCCGACCTGACGGGAGTCAATCCGGAAGGCCCGCAGAAGGCCTCGCATCGGGTCATCGCAGATCATTTGCGTGCATCTGCGTTCCTGATTGCCGACGGCGTGCTGCCTTCAAACGAGGGGCGGGGTTACGTGCTCCGCCGCATCATGCGCCGCGCGATGCGTCACGCCGAACTGCTCGGGGCGAAAGAGCCGTTGATGTGGAAGCTCGAGCCTGTTCTCACGCGTGAGATGGGACAGGCGTATCCTGAATTGCTGCGTGCTGAAGCGCTGATTACCGAGACGCTCAAGCTCGAGGAAACGCGGTTTCGTCGCACCCTCGAACGCGGGCTCGCAATTCTCGATGAGAAAAGCAAAGACCTTAAAAAAGGGGCGATGTTCGACGGCGAGACCGCCTTCACGCTCTATGACACTTACGGATTCCCGCTTGACCTGACTCAAGACGCGCTCCGCTCACGCGGCATTTCTGTTGACATTGCATCGTTCACCGACGCGATGGACCGGCAGCGTGAAAAAGCCCGAGCGTCCTGGGCCGGCTCCGGCGAGGCCGCCCAGGAGACGGTCTGGTTTGCACTGCGCGAGAAAATCGGTGCAACGGAATTTCTTGGATATGAAACCGAGAGCGCAGAAGGAGTAGTCGTAGCTCTCCTGAAGGACGGCAGGGAGGTTTCCGAGCTGAAAAAAGACGAAACCGGTGCTGTGGTGGTGAACCAGACCCCATTTTACGGCGAAAGCGGCGGGCAGGTCGGGGACACTGGCGAAATACGCCGCGAGGGTGTGTGTGCAACCGTCAGCGACACACAGAAAAAAGCGGGTGACGTCTTTGCTCACATGGTCACTGTGGCGCAGGGGTCGATCAAAGTTGGTGATCCGCTGTTGCTGGAGGTTGACCACGCGCGTCGTGATGCCATTCGGCAGAACCATTCTGCCACGCATCTTCTGCATGAAGCGTTGCGGCAGGTGCTGGGCGATCACGTCGCGCAGAAGGGCTCCCTCGTTGCCCCTGACCGGCTGCGGTTCGATTTCTCCCATCCGAAACCAATGTCGCTCGAAGAACTTGAAAGGGTCGAGGACATTGCCAACGACAAGATTCTTGAAAATACGCCCGTGACAACGCGGCTGATGGCGGTCGATGATGCGATCGCGTCGGGAGCACGCGCACTGTTCGGGGAAAAATATGGCGACGAGGTTCGTGTCGTTGCGATGGGCGATGGTGGCAACAGCATGGGCTGGTCAGTCGAGCTGTGCGGCGGCACGCACGTACGGCGGACAGGAGATATTGGGCTGATCTCCTTGGTCGGCGAGGCCGGCGTGGCCGCGGGCGTGCGCCGAATCGAGGCTTTGACTGGGAAAGTGGCCCGCAAGGCGGCTAATAAACAGCTTCAAGTTGTTAAAGCGGCAGCTGCAGAGCTTAAGGTGCCGCTCGAAGAAATGCCCGCACGAATCGGAACTCTTTTGGATGAGCGCAAGAAGCTCGAACGAGACCTGTCTGAGGCCAAAAAGAAGTTGGCAATGGGTGGTAGCGGTGCGAGTGCTTCTGGAGACTCCAACGACGTACGCCAGGTGAATGGGGTCAAGCTACTTGCGCGTGCCGTTTCCGGCATAGAACTCAAGGACCTACGCAGCCTTGCCGACGAAGGCAAACGACAAGTTGGATCAGGAGTTGTCGCCATCGTGGCCACCGCGGAGGACGGCAAGGCTGGTATCGTCGTTGGGGTCACCGATGACCTGACGAAGCGATTTAATGCCGTCGATCTCGTCAGGAGAGGCGCGGAAGTTCTGGGCGGGAAAGGCGGCGGCGGCCGTCCCGATATGGCTCAGGCCGGGGGGCCGGACGGTTCTAAGGCGCAGGCCGCGCTTGAGGCAATCGAAGCCGCCCTCCAGGGGTGAATTCTATCAGGCTAGCGCAGCATGGCACGTAACCGCCTCAACGACCTGCGACGGCGTGTTTATCAAGTGCTCGAACAGGGGTCGCTCGGTGACCGCCTCAGCACTTGGGTCGATCGCGCATTGATCATGCTCATCGTGATCAATCTTGTTGCGGTCGCGCTCGAGTCAATCCCGCGGTACGGGACACGTTATGCGACGGAATTCGCGCTGATCGAATATATTTCCCTGCTGGTGTTTACGGTCGAGTATGCCTTGCGATTGTGGTCGTCGGTTGAGCATGGGCCGCACCGCCATCTCTCGCACATGCGGTCGCGCATCAAATATGCGCTCAGCCCCGCCGGAATCATCGACCTGGTTGCCGTTCTTCCGTTCTGGTTCGCGATGCTGTTGCCGGGCGATTTTCGCTTCGTGCTAGTGTTCCGTATGGTGCGATTTTTCAAGATCGCGCGCTACTCACCTGCGATGCGCTCATTGCTCGACGTCCTCTATAACGAACGGCGCGCGCTTCTCGGATGTCTCATCATTGCGCTTGGTACCGCGTTGGTCGCCGCGTCTTTGATGCATCTGGCTGAAGCCAAGATCCAGCCGGACAAGCTTGGTACTATTCCCGACGCATTCTGGTGGGCGATCGTTACGATCGGCACAATCGGCTATGGAGACGTCGTGCCGGTCACCGCGCTCGGCAAGTTGATTGCGACATTCACAATTTTCGCCGGACTGGTGCTGATGGCACTGCCGGTCGGCATTATCGCCACGGCCTTTGCCGAGCAAATTCAACGGCGCGACTTCATTGTGACCTGGGGCATGATTTCCAAGGTCCCGCTGTTCGCGGAGCTTGATGCCGCGGAGATTTCCGACGTCATGGAGTTACTGCGGGCGCAGGTTGCCGAGCCCGGGGAGATCATCGTCCGCGAAGGGGACGACGCTCACTCGATGTACTTCATTGCGGCGGGCGAAGTCGAAATTGCCCTGAAAGGCAAGAAAGAACCCCTTCGCCTCGGCGCTGGTCAGTTTTTCGGAGAGGTAGCGGTGTTGCGTCGCGCGAGGCGTTCCGCGACAGTTGTCGCGCTGGCCCGCACCAATTTGCTTGTGCTGGACGCACACGACCTGCACGCGCTGATGCAGCGCGACCCGCGTGTTGCCGAACGCATCGAAGACGTTGTCGAAAAACGCGTAGGCCGCGGCGCGGTTCCGCACAGGCATAAGGCCACACAGGAGCCCTAGAGCCACGCGGTCCGGGGGATCCGGAACGGTCTAGGCGGTCATCGCCTTCTTCAGATTGTCATCCACCTTGTCGAGGAATCCCGTGGTGGACAGCCACTTCTGGTCGGCTCCGACCAGCAACGCGAGGTCCTTGGTCATGAAGCCAGCCTCGACCGTGTCGACGCAGATCTTTTCAAGTGTTTTTGCGAATTTCGCCAGGGCGTCATTGCTGTCGAGTTTGGCTCGATGGGCCAGGCCGCGGGTCCAGGCGAAGATTGACGCGATCGAGTTCGTCGAAGTCTCGCGTCCCTTCTGATGCTCGCGGTAGTGACGGGTAACGGTGCCGTGCGCGGCTTCTGACTCAACGATCTTGCCGTCTGGAGTCATCAACACGGAGGTCATCAGGCCAAGCGAGCCGAAGCCCTGCGCCACGATGTCCGATTGCACGTCGCCGTCATAGTTCTTGCAGGCCCAGACATAGCCGCCCGACCATTTCAGGGCTGCCGCCACCATGTCGTCGATCAAACGGTGCTCGTAGGTAAGCTTTTTCGCCGCGAACTTATCCTTGAACTCTTTGTCGAACACTTCCTGGAAGATGTCTTTGAAGCGGCCGTCGTAGATTTTGAGAATTGTGTTCTTTGTCGAGAGGTAGACAGGGTAGCCGCGCGATAGCCCGTAATTAAACGAAGCCATGGCGAAATCGCGAATGGAATTGTCCAGATTGTACATCGACAGCGCAACGCCGGAGCCGGGGAACTGGAATACCTCGTGCTCGACCTTTTTGCCGTCTGGCGTGACGTAGCTCAGCGTCAGCTTGGCCTTTTCAGGTACGCGAATGTCTGTGGCACGGTATTGGTCGCCATAGGCATGGCGGCCGATGACGATCGGCTGCGTCCAGCCCGGAACGAGGCGCGGAACGTTCTTGCAGATGATCGGCTCACGAAAGATAACGCCGCCAATGATATTGCGAATGGTGCCGTTGGGGGAACGCCACATCTTCTTGAGATTGAATTCCTTCACCCGCGCTTCGTCGGGCGTAATCGTCGCACATTTCACTGCGACGCCGACCTCCTTGGTCTTGTTTGCGGCGTCGATAGTGATCTGGTCGTCGGTCTCGTCGCGCTTCTGAACACTCAGATCATAGTAGAGGAGAATGATATCCAGGTAGGGGTGGATCAACTTCTCCTTGATCAGCTGCCAGATGATGCGAGTCATTTCGTCGCCGTCCATTTCGACGACGGGATTTGCGACCTTGATCTTCGCCATTGCGGATAGAACCTTTTTGAAAGTTGCGCGGACAGGAAGGGAAGGCTTCCGGCG
>DASRAF010000284.1:0-3381 GCA_035638295.1 Pseudolabrys sp. | reverse complement strand
GCCATGTGAGCCTCGGCCAACTGAAGGTCATGTCGGCGATCGAGCGTTGCCGAACGGCGGCGTTGGGCGGTCATGTCGAACGCTGCGAGGACTGCGCGCACCTGCGCATCTACTACAATTCCTGCCGCAACCGCCACTGCCCCAAGTGCCAGGCTGTGGCGGCCAAGGAGTGGCTGGCCGACCGCCAGGCCGAACTCCTGCCCGTGCCCTATTTCCATGTCGTCTTCACCCTGCCGGGACCGATCGCCGAGATCGCCTATCACAACAAGGCGGTCGTCTATGACCTGTTGCTCAAGATCGCCGCCGAAACGCTGATCACGATCGCGGCCGACCCAAAGCACCTCGGTGCCCGCATCGGGCTCACTGCCGTGCTGCACACCTGGGGATCACCCCTGACCCACCATCCGCACGCTCATATCATCGTACCGGGTGGCGGCTTGTCGCCCGACGGCCAGCACTGGATTGCCTGCCGACCCCGCTTCTTTCTGTCCGTCGGGGTGCTCTCACGCTTGTTCCGCCGTCTGTTCCTGGAGAGGCTGACCGCCGCCTACCAAGTCGGGCGCCTGGAGTTCTTCGGCGACCAGGCCGCCCTGGCCAAGCCAGCACGCTTCAAAGCCTACGTTGCCGCACTGCGAAAGGTCGAATGGGTGGTCTATGCCAAGCGGCCTTTCGCCAGTTCTTCATAATGCGCGCCTCAATTATTCTATGGAAAATCTAGGGCTTGCTGAGCTGGCTCGTCTGATGACGGCGCCTTGAAGCGGCGGTAACCGGCGCTGCCACAGGCGCCGAGGCTATCTACGTCCTCAGCATGGATGATCCACGGCGCTCCTGGGCAGACTTGGCGGCCGGGAAGCTGGCGCTGCTTAATCATGCGTTGGACGGTCGAATAACTCACACCGAGCCGTTTCGCGGCTTCCTCAATCGTGAACTCGCCGCGCGCCTGCCGCTCGCCTGGGGCGTAGTTCGCGATCGCGTTGGTCTTGCGGAAACTCCCGACGCGGCTTCGTGTCCAGCCGTATCCCTTCGCCGATTTGATCCCCATGCGGTTCAGCTGAGCCGCTATTTGCTGGTCGGACATCAATCTCGCCAATTGTTCGATGAGAGCCAGTGTGCTCTCTGCGGTCTTCCAACGATGCTCACCGGCTTTACGTTTGCGAAGATTGAGCTGGGTATGGTGACCGCCATGCCAGTGCACCAGGACACGCAGCGCGGTTGCCTCGACATAGACGACGATCTCTTTAATCACCGCGCGCACGATCCGCTTCTTGAGATCGAAAGGTGCAGCTTCGTCGCGCCACAAGCGCGGCAAATCCCAGGCGAGCTTATGCAGGTCCTCTTCCTCTTGCTTGGAAAGCGCAAGAGGCGATGGATCGAGCTGAGACAAGGCTTGCTCCAGACGGCTCACACTCTCCAGCGCCCCATTCCAGCGGCGTTCGAGAGTCCTTGCCACAAGGCGATTTTCTGGCTCGACTGCATCATATTGACGCCGGTGACGGCCGGCCTCGAAACGGGCGCGCTCAAGTTCCAATTCAAGCTGCTGCCGTTTCTGTGCCCACGCTTCGGCCAACTGATCTGCCGCCTGAGCAAGCGCCTTCATCCGGACCGGCGCGAGCGCTGCCAGAACGGCATTGGTAACCGCTTGCTCAACTTGGAAACCGCCACATAGGCTGCAAAGCTGTTTGCCGTCCGGCTGCCCTTGAGACGTCGTGCATTGATAATAGACTGCTGTGGCGCTGCGGTCCGAACGGCCACCATATCGAACCCGCATCTTTTTCCCGCAATGACCACAGCGGAGCAGGCCTGCCAGAAGCCCCTTTCCGGCCCTCGCCGCACCGCGCACAGTTTCACCCAGTTGGTTGCGGTTGTGCATCAGCGTTTCTTGGTTCTTCAAATATTCCGCCCATGATATGAACGCCTCATGATGCCCCTGAAGCAGAACATCCCATTCCTCCGGACGGGCATATCGCCGTTTCATCACGCGTTTGCGGCCTTTGTCTAGTACCACCTGCTGAGAGGTCCGGCCAAAGGTGTAGGCACCTGCGTAAATTGGGTCCTTCAACATGCGCGTGACCAGCCAAGGCGTTGCCGAGACAAACTCGATCGCCCCCTTGCCGGCGCGCTTTGGCAGCTTGATCTCTTCCTGCCGGAACCAAAGATAAACCTGCCGGGCACTGCCCAGCTCCCGGAATTTCTCAAAAACTAACCCAATTGACCGCTGAACCTGTTCGTCAGGATCCTTTTCCAGGCGATCGCTTCCGCCAAGAAGGTAGCCTTCAGCAATCCGCGTGAAGTACTCGCCGCGCCGCGCTTTTTGCCGAATCGCCTCCTGCGAGCGTTGCCGGAACATCGACAGCTCGACCTCGCTCATGGTCCCTTTGAGACCCAGAACCAGCCTATCGTTCGGATGCTTGGGATCGTAGACGCCATCATGATCGACGATTAGCGTATCGACGATCTGGCAAAACTCTAAAAGCCGGTGCCAATCGTGGCCATTCCTGGCAAACCGGGATGCCTCAATGGCGAAGACAGCACCGGCCCGGCCCTGACAGACCTCGGAAAGAAGTGCCTCGAAACCCCGGCGCTCAACCCGCCCGCTGCCTGAGCGCCCAAGGTCCTCATCGATCACGCGGATGTCCTGCCACCCAAGGTCTTTGGCGCGTTCAGCCAGGGCATATTGCCGCCGTTGACTTTCGAGGTTCTGCTCAACCTGTGCCAGGCTCGATTGGCGAACGTAGACATAGGCAGCCCTATTGAGATGGTCCTTTTGGATCTTACTCATGGCTGCCTATCCCTCGCGGCTGCCGTTTCTTGCTGTTCGCCACAATCACTGCAATCAGCAGCCTGGCGACAAGGTCTTTCGCTTCGCTGCACGCCTTGCTGGGAAGTGGCGCGCTGGGGCTCGCTGGCGGCGGAAACAGGTGCAACTGGATCATCACGTCTTCCCTCCTGGTCTCTCCGCGACTGATGGAGAGGTGAAGAGAAGACGACGCGAAGGAGATGCCGTAACGCGTCAAGGCCGATCAGTGGTTGCTCGACTGAAGAAGACTGAAAGGCGTTCGGGTCGGACATCCATCGGGGAATCAACCGTTCCTCGCCCGCCTCGGTGATCACACGAAGATGGCTTTCGCCTTTTGTGTGTTCTACGCGCAGGACTGTGGCTGTCTGCCGATACAACGGGTGGTAGGGGTAACAAATCTCGATTCCAGCTCCGGGATAATGGGCAGTATGCTGAATCGTCGTTTGGCGGACCCGACGCTGTCCTTGCCTACCGTCCCGCTACACCCACCGGGTTGCTATTGCGAACAGCCGGCTCGTCGCCTTTGATGGCGAGCGCGTGACGTTCAAATGGAAGGACTACCGGGCCAAGGCCGATGCCCGCTA
>DASRAF010000283.1:0-4267 GCA_035638295.1 Pseudolabrys sp. | reverse complement strand
CCTCATTTTCGGATAGAAATAAAGCGCGGGGGCCAGTCGGGCAGGCTGCGCTAATCGCGCAAGGAAAACTTGGTGTGCGGAACGCGGGGGGCACGACAAAGCGGCTGTCGCACGGTTTCCTTGACCCGCATGTGGCATGCTGAAAGCATCTATGCGAGACTTGCAGATCATCGAAGCCGAACTGATGGAAATCAGCGCCATCGCCGACGACACCCTGAAGTTCGAGCGCATTGTCGCCTGGTGTGCGACGCATCCCGATGAAATACCCTTCGCGCTGCATCAGCTACTGGGACGGCGCGATAATCCCTCGTCGTGACCCCGAGTCTGAATCTCGACGAGCATTCTTTATAAAATGAGACTCAACCGGCGGCCGAGGTCTCGCGAGTTTGATCAACCGGCTTCAATGCGAGTTCGATCATGCCTTGACCTCGCCTTATCGGATCTGGCGCCTTGCGTACCAGCTCGATTGCCTGCAGCGTGCGTACATGAGAGTTCAGTTCGTTTGCAATATTCGCACGTCGCTTCCCGAGCAAGCGTGACTGTTGCCTCCTGCTCGCAGGAGCGCTCCGGCAGCGACCCGTTCGAGGTAGGGCGATCGTCGCGGGTTCGCTTGGTTGCAGGGAAGACAGCGATCATCCGTCAGTTAAAACTCGACGGGTTCAGCGTTGTCTAATAGGCAGCTACTGGCGTCGTCGCCACCGCGCAAGTCCAAGGAACGGTCCAACCCTGGACAACGCAGATGCGCAAAGGCGGTCATTGTGTTATTCGTTCTGCCAGTTTGCGCAGTGTGTTGATCTCCTGCGAGTTTAATTGACAGAGGTACAATGGACCGCGTGAACCGAAGAAAATTCCTTCAGAGCTCCGCAGTGGCGGCCGGCACTGGGCTTCTGGCGCCGGCGCAAAACACCGCCCGAGGGATCAAGCCTCTAAAAGTAACGGGCTGCAAAATCTATATTGCAGCAATTGACGGGCGTTATCCTACGCTCGTGCAATTGTTGACTGATCAGGGTGTCACTGGTGTTGGAGATGCGGCCGTGGCTTACGGAACTGGCGCAACCGCGGCAGCGGCGATGGTCAAGGAACTCGTCCAGCAGTTTGTGGTGGGGAAGGATCCATTTGCCATTGAGGCCATCTGGAGTGATATGTACGATCACACCTTCTGGGCAAAGGGAGGCGGCTCGATCATCTTCGCTGGAATCAGCGCAATCGAGCAGGCGCTGTGGGACATCAAGGGCAAATGCCTTGGAGTACCGGTTTACGAGATGCTTGGAGGAAAGATGCGGGACAAGGTGCGCGTCTACGCGAATGGATGGTCGTTCCGATGCACGCAGCCTAGTGAATTTGCCCGCGAAGCGCAGCGCGTGGTTAAGGATGGCTACAAGGCGCTCAAATTCTATCCCTTGGCGACAGCCGAACTGGACGCTGAAGGACATATCCGGCATGTTTCACGGCGGAGCATCGATTCCGCAGCGGAGCAGAAGGCGGTGGTGAGCGTAAAAGCCGTGCGCGACTCCATCGGACCTAATGTAGAGTTGATGTTGGACGTGAGCGCTGAGCTGACCACGGACGTGATTATTCGATTAGGGCGCAGATTCGAGGAGTGGAATATCGCTTTCTTTGAGGAGCCGGTGGACCCGTCCGATGTGGAGGGGCTGAAGAAGGTATCGGAGCACGTAAATATCCCGATCGCTACAGGCGAACGCATTTACACACGCTACGGCTTCCGCCGCATTATGGAGTCCCATGCCGCCGATATCCTGCAACCCGATATCGGCAACACGGGCGGAATCATGGAAACCAAGAAAATCGCCGCGATGGCCGAGACATACAACATGCGAGTTCAGCCACATAATTGCTCCAGTCCGGTTTGTACCGCCGCCTCCTTGCTATTGGATGCGACCATCGCCAATTTTTACATTCAGGAACTGTATCCCTACCGCAAGCCAGAACACTTCGCGGTCGTTGATCATGCGCCGGAACTCGATGTCAAGGACAGTTGGATCCCCATTCCGAATCGGCCAGGTTTGGGAGTCGAACTCGTGGAGAATCAGGTTCGACAATTCCTTTGGGGGACTGTCTAATCGACTTCGGAGCGCGGCATCCTGGACGTGCAGCTTTGAAGCCAAGCCTCATCACGGCGTCGAGCGGTACAGCCAACGCATTATAAGAGGGCGCCCCTTCCGGGATAGCGTTGAGGGTTAACCTCAACTCAAATGGTTACGGAAAGGAAAGGAGCACCTTATGGACAGTACAAAGTATATCGGTATGGACGTTCACAAAGAAGCGACCACGATCGCCGTGATGAACGCGGCCGGCAAGCTGGTGATGGAGTCGATTGTGGAAACGAAGTCGGCCACGATTGTGCAGTTTATCGAAGGACTGCGGGGCGAACTGTACGTGACGTTTGAAGAAGGCACGTGGGCCGCCTGGTTGTACGACCTGCTGAAGCCGCACGTGACGAAGGTGGTGGTGTGCAATCCGCGCAAGAACGCTCTGCTCAAGTCGGGCAACAAGAATGACAGGATCGATGCGCGCAAGCTGGCCGAGCTGTTACGGGCGGGACTTTTGTCAGCGGTCTACCATGGCGAGACCGGCCTGCGAACGTTGAAGGAGCTGTGCCGGAGTTACCTGGCGATCAGCAAGGATCTGGCGCGCACCATGAACCGAATCAAAGCACTGTACCGAAGCTGGAGCATCCCCTGCGGTGGCGTTTCGGTTTACGCACCGCGTCATCGAGCGGAATGGTTGAGCAAAATCATGGAACCAGGCGTTCGTCGCCGGGCCGAGTTGTTCTATCAGCAGTTGGATGGGCTACAGAAGTTACGCCAGGAAGCGCGAGGCGATCTATTGGCGGAGAGCCGCAAGCACGGCGGGACGAAACTACTCCAGCGGATTCCTTATATCGGTCCGATTCGGGCCGCTCTGTTGATCGCGTTGATGCAAACGCCGCATCGGTTTCGCACCAAGAGGCAACTGTGGGCGTACAGCGGTTTGGCGCTGGAAACGCACACGAGCGGGGAATACCACTACGTGCAAGGCCAACTGCAACGATCCAAGCGGACCGTGGCGCTGCGCGGTCTCAACCAGAACCATAATCATGATCTGAAAAGCATCTTCAAAGGGGCAGCAACCAAGGCCGGCAGCGCCAAGGGTCCGTTTCACGATTTCTATAGCGCGTTGCTTGCCCAAGGGATGAAGCCGACGATGGCGCGCCTCACTTTGGCACGCAAGATCGCCACCATCAGTTTGCTGGTCTGGAAGAAAGGAGTGTGCTTCGACGCCCAACAGCTAAAGCGGCAAGTGTCAGTTTGAACGTCTCGGCAAAGAGTCCGTTCCCGCTGCCGGGATCTTGCCTGGTGATGTCGTCGGATTTCTTGAGACGTTCGGGTTCGAGGGAGAGTATCCACCGGAAGTTTAGGCTCTGTGTGCTGCGCCACCTAGTCTCTGGTCCAACCCTATGCCCCCTCGGACAACCCCAAAAAGCTATAGGCCACGAGTCTCTGATAGGACCATGGTTGCCAAACTGAGCAACCACCAAGCTTGCCAGTTTTAAGAAGCCAAGGGCGCCGTCACGATCACAGGCATGAAACCGCTGGGAATCGGAATCCGAAATCTCGCCGCTGTTGCGCGAGCTCCAAGACGATCAACCTCAGAGCGTGAGCGTTGCTTGGGGTTGGGGGCTGAATGCACGAAAGCATCCGCCGCCGCAAGCGGTCGGAGAAAAATGTCTCTTGACATTCCCTCTTATAGGACTTCCGGTTTGCGGGTGACTCGGGAGCAATCCGGACAGAGCGTCTACGATATTGCGACTAACGCTAACCGGACGCGTTTCCTGTAATTAACGATTTGCCGGCTGCTTGATTAAGTCCCAGGTACGTTGGGTTCGCACTGCCTTAAAGGAATCGGTATAGCGCGAATAAATTCGTATTGGATCGAATCATTTTGAGCGCTTTCCTTGCCAAATTTCTTCACTGCGAAACATGATCACAGCCCGGACTGGCCGTCGATCGGAGTCCATCGTGAAGCGAAGCCTCCTTTAGCAAGTCGCTAGCCAGACCGTGTGCAAAACTGATCATGGTAACGCAGTTTACACCAAATTGCGGTTGTCGGCGCGAGCCGCGAGGGATCGGGCGAGCAATTCACTTTAGACGGATAAACGCCCCATCGTGCGATGTGCCGCTCCGTCCGGAGCAGATTGTTGGGCCACCCGGAAGGTATCCACCTGGCCGTAACGTGAAACCGGATAGGTGGGCAGAACGAGCATCGG
>DASRAF010000282.1:0-15156 GCA_035638295.1 Pseudolabrys sp. | reverse complement strand
ATCCAGCCACTCGAGAAGCCTCTCACTGACTGGGAGGAGGTGGCCGCGCGCGTTGCCGGCGCTCAGGGTATCCGGCTTGCTGCGCCGATCGTCGAAGGGCAGGCGCTTGCGTCGTCGCCGTTCAATGCGGGCGGCGTCCTGGTGCGCGGCATTCGTCTGATGGATCTGGAAAAGCTTCCCTCCATCGCCAACAACATCAAGCAGGGCTCGCTGAAGGGCTTCGATGACGAGCAGGGCGTTGTGATCGGACGCCGGCTCGCCGATCAGCTTTCGTTGCGATCCGGTGACAACATCACGCTCGTTGCACCGCGCGGTGCTGTCACTCCGATGGGAACAACGCCGCGCATCAAGGTCTACAAGATCGCAGCGGTCTTCGAGATCGGTATGTCGGAATACGACAATGCCATGGTTTTCATGCCGCTGAAGGAGGCGCAGGCCTATTTCAACCGCGTCGGCGACGTGACTGCGATCGAGGTCTATACGAACAATCCAGATCGGGTCGATCGTTATCGGGGCGCGGTGCAGGACGCCGCGCAACGTCCGATCTTCATCATCGACTGGCGTCAGCGCAACGCGACATTCTTCAATGCGCTTCAGGTCGAACGCAACGTGATGTTCCTGATCCTGACTCTCATCGTGCTGGTCGCCGCTTTGAACATCGTTTCGGGCCTGATCATGCTGGTGAAAGATAAGGGCCAGGACATCGCCATCTTGCGTACAATGGGCGCCACTCAGGGCGCGATCATGCGCGTCTTTTTGATCACCGGCGCGTCCATTGGTGTCGTCGGCACCATCGTCGGCTTCATGCTAGGTGTCGTCGTCTGTCTCAATATCGAAAGCATCCGCCAGTTCTTGTCGTGGCTGACGAATACAGAACTGTTTTCGCCCGAGCTTTATTTCCTTTCGCACCTGCCCGCCGACATGGACTCCGGTGAGACGACTGCGGTCGTCATAATGGCGCTGGTGCTTTCACTGCTTGCTACTTTGTACCCGTCATGGCGGGCGGCGCGCCTCGATCCGGTGGAGGCGTTGCGCTATGAGTAAAGCCTACACCGCCGCCAGGGTGGAAATGATCGAGCAGCCGGAGCCGCCGCAAGCGCGCCAGGAAGAGGACGTTCCGATCCTGTTCCTGCACAACATCGAACGTCACTACCGCCAGGGCGACGAGACCTTGCACGTGCTCAACGGCATCGAACTCGCACTTTGGGCGGGCCAGTCGGTCGCCTTGGTGGCGCCGTCAGGCGCCGGCAAATCGACACTGCTGCATATCGCTGGTCTGCTTGAGCACCCGGATCACGGTGACGTCTATATTGAAGGGCGCGCGACCGCGATCCTCGCGGATCAAGAGCGAACCCGCATTCGACGCAATGAAATCGGATTCGTCTATCAGTCTCATCATTTACTGCCGGAGTTCTCGGCGCTTGAAAACGTGCTGCTGCCGCAAATGATCCGAGGCCTCAAGCGCGCGGAAGCGAAAACGCGCGCGGTCGAACTCCTTGAATATCTGGGATTGGGCGCTCGCCTAAACCACCGGCCGGCAGAGCTTTCGGGCGGCGAACAGCAGCGCGTGTCGATTGCCCGCGCGGTTGCCAATGCGCCGCGAATTTTGTTGGCCGATGAGCCGACCGGCAACCTCGATGTTCATACCGCCGAACATGTCTTCAGCGCGCTCTCGCAGTTGGTGAGGGCCTCCGGCCTCGCGACCATTATTGCCACGCACAACATGGACCTAGCGGCCCGCATGGACAGACGCGTGACCTTGCGGGACGGCAAAATCACTGAGATGGCCTGACGAGGCATGCACCTTATCTGGGGCAACCTGAAGAGACCCGCCTAATCCATTGAATTCGCACCAAGTTCTCCCGAATGACTTATCGCTTGACTTTAGAACAAACGATGAACTATGTTCTCTCTATGTTCCGGGAGACGAAGTCATGTTCAAAGCTGTGATCCAAGAAGCTGCCGCTCTAGCCTCGCTGGCGCTGTTTATCGGAATGATCGCCATCTGGACCCAGGTGCTGGGAAATCTTTGAGGGCCGCGGGAACGACCTTCCCCCGTCATGCCCGGCCCCAGCGCCGGGCATCCACGTCTTACAGGCCGTCCCTCCCGAGAGACGTGGGTGGCCGACATCCCCCGGCCATGACGCGGGGCGACCGCAAGAAAAGTGGGAATAGCTTCGTAGCCCGAGGTGGACAGCAGGGGGCGACACCCCCACTCTGAGTGCGACAAGGAATCACCCAACCCCGTTCTGACATGGCCGGCCTCGATTTCGTGCACTTGCACGTGCACTCGTCGTTTTCGCTGCTAGAAGGCGCGCTCACGATCGCGCGCCTCGCTGAATTGGCGAAAACCGACCACCAACCGGCGCTCGCATTGACCGACACCGACAATATGTTCGGTGCGCTGGAATTCTCGGAAAAGCTGTCGGGTTCCGGCATTCAGCCGATCATCGGGTGTGCGCTTGCGATCGATTTCGGCGACAGCGACCACGGCCCGCGTAACGTCAATGCGGCCCCGGAACGCTCGCGTATCGTGTTGCTGGCCACGCGGCGAGAAGGTTACCGCAGCTTGATGCGGCTCAATTCGCGCGCCTTTCTCCACACGCCAGCGAACGAGCCGCCGCGCCTGAGGCTCGAATGGCTGGAGAAAGAAACCGCGGACATCATCGCGCTGACGGGCGGACCGGGCGGCCCCCTCGATATGGCTGTCGCTGCCGGGCAGAGCCATTTTGCGGCAGCCCGATTTGATGCGCTGCTTAAGCTCTTTGGCAACCGCCTTTACGTCGAATTGCAACGGCACGGCACTGCGGCCGAACGGCGCGCCGAGCCGGTGCTGATCGATCTGGCCTATGGCAAAGGTGTGCCATTGGTGGCGACTAACGAACCCTATTTTGCGACGGTACAGGATTATGAGGCGCATGACGCGCTGATCTGCATCGCCGAGGGTCGCCTGGTCGCCGAAAGCGATCGCCGCCAGTTGACGCCGGAGCATCGCTTCAAAAGCCGCGCAGAAATGGCGGAGCGATTCCGCGATCTGCCGGAGGCTCTGACAAACACTGTTGAAATTGCGCAGCGCTGCGCGTTCCGTCCGCGCACACACCATCCGATTCTTCCGCGGTTTTCGACCGGAGATACCGAGAAGTCGCTCGACGAAGCGAGTGAGCTCCGCAAACGCGCGGAAGAGGGGCTCGAGCGGCGACTTGAATCCGCCGGGGTCGCCCCCGGTCATACGGTTGATGAATATCGCGAGCGGCTGGAATTCGAACTCGGCGTCATCGCCGGCATGAAATATCCGGGCTATTTCCTGATCGTCTCCGACTTCATCCAATGGGCAAAAAAGCAGGGCATCCCGGTCGGGCCAGGTCGTGGTTCGGGTGCCGGATCGCTTGTTTCCTATGCGCTGACGATCACCGACCTCGATCCGATCCGGTTTGGCCTGCTGTTTGAGCGCTTCCTCAACCCCGAACGGGTGTCGATGCCGGACTTCGACATCGACTTCTGCCAGGATCGCCGCGACGAAGTGATCCGCTACGTGCAGGAGCGCTACGGCCGAGACCAGGTCGCGCAGATCATCACCTTCGGTACATTGCAGGCGCGCGGTGTGCTGCGCGACGTCGGCCGTGTCCTGCAAATGCCCTACGGGCAGGTCGACAAGCTCTGCAAACTGGTGCCACAGAATCCGGCCGCGCCGGTATCGCTCAAACAGGCAATCGAAGGCGAACCGCGCCTGCAGGCTGAAAGGGAAGGCGACGCCGTGGTGAAACGCGCCTTCGACATCGCGCAAAAGCTGGAGGGTCTCAATCGTCACGCATCGACCCATGCCGCCGGCATCGTAATCGGAGACCGCCCACTGTCCGAGCTGGTCCCACTGTATCGCGATCCGAAGTCCGACATGCCGGTCACCCAATTCAACATGAAGTGGGTCGAGCAGGCCGGCCTTGTGAAGTTCGATTTCCTCGGACTGAAAACCCTGACCGTCCTGCAGACGGCGGTCGCGTTGGTGAAAAGGCGAGGCATCCATATCGATCTCGCGGCGATACCGCTTGACGACAAGAATACCTACGACCTTCTGGCACGCGCTGAAGCGGTCGGCATCTTCCAACTGGAAAGCGCGGGCATGCGACGGGCGCTGCTGGACATGCGGCCGGACCGGTTCGAGGACATCATTGCGCTGGTCGCACTCTATCGTCCCGGCCCGATGGCAAACATTCCGACCTATTGCGCGCGCAAGCACGGGATGGAGCAACCGGATTATATCCATCCAAAACTCGAATCGATTCTGCGCGAGACATTCGGCGTCATCATCTACCAGGAACAGGTGATGCAGGCGGCGCAGATCCTCGCGGGCTTTACGCTCGGCGAAGCCGACCTGCTGCGCCGGGCTATGGGCAAGAAAATCAAGAAAGAAATGCAAGCCCAGCGCGAGCGCTTCGTATCAGGTGCGGTCGAGCGCGGGGTCGAGCGCTATCAAGCCGACGCCATTTTCGATCTGCTGGAACGCTTTGCCGAGTACGGCTTCAATAAAAGTCACGCGGCGGCCTATGCGCTGGTCGCGTATCAGACCGCCTACATGAAAGCGAACTATCCCGTCGAGTTTCTGGCGGCGACCATGACACTGGACATGGGCAACACCGATAAGCTCGCGGAATTTCGCGCGGAATCTGAACGACTGGGCATTGCGGTGGACCCACCTTCGATCAACCGCTCGGCGATCGACTTTGAAGTTGACGGCAATACGATCATCTATGCGCTCGCAGCGCTCAAGGGCGTCGGCAAGCAGGCCGTTGAAACGATCATAGCCGCGCGCGGGAACCGAGAATTCGCCGATCTCGCGGACTTTGCGGCGCGCATCAATCCGCGTTCCGTAAACAAACGCGTGCTGGAAAGTCTTGCCGCAGCCGGAGCATTCGATACGTTCGAGAAAAACCGAGCCCGGGTTTTTGCCGCCGTCGACGTCGTGCTTGCCCGAGCGCAACGCGCTCATGATACGGCTGCGATCGGTCAGAGCGAATTGTTCGGGGGAGGTGCGACGCGCGAGCAAATCGCGCTGCCGCAGATCGAGCCGTGGCTACCGGCGGAGCGGTTGCGTCGGGAATATGAGGCCGTCGGATTTTTCCTCTCCGGGCATCCGCTCGACGACTACGCCGCCGTGCTCAAGAAATTGCGGGTGCAGCCCTGGGCAGAATTCGCGCGCGCCGTAAAAGCAGGCGCAACGGCGGGTCGCGTCGCAGCGACTGTAGTTTCACGCTTCGAGCGGCGCACCCGCACCGGCAGCAAGATGGGCATCATCGGCCTGTCCGATCCGACCGCTCATTTCGAGGCTGTCATCTTCTCGGAAGGGCTCGCCGAACACCGCGACTTGCTTGAACCGGGCAATGCGGTGTTGCTTTTCCTGTTTGCGGAAGTGCAGGGGGACGAGGTGCGTGCGCGCATCCAGTCGGCGGATCCGCTCGACAGCGCCGCCGCCAATCTGCAAAAGGGCCTGCGCGTGTTTCTGCGCGATGGCGCGCCTCTTGAGGCGGTGGCAAAGCGGCTAGAGACCGCTCCGCGATCGTCTCACGCCAATGGCGATGGTGAGGTAAGTGTCGTGCTCCTGCTTCAACGCGGCACGGAAGTCGAAGTGAAATTGCCGGGCCGCTTCAAAGTCTCGCCGCAGATCGCAGGTGCCATCAAGGCCGTGCCGGGCGTGGTGCAGGTCGAGGCGCTGTAACGCTCGTCCCCCGGGGCTTGTCTCTGTGTCCTCGCTTGGGACAGCATGGCCGCTGCTGAGCTCAGATGGCGGGCACACGGAGGCACTTTTCTTCATGAGCCGTGCCGTAAGATTCTCAAGGCCGCAACCGCATTGCCGCTTGTCTATGCGACGCCTCTGGGTGCGGCAGCGCCACCAGCTGAAAGCATCACACCGGCATTGATCGCTGCGGCGACGAAAGAAGGCCAGCTTACTTGGTACACGTCGGCCGACCTCCAGTTGGCGGAAAAAGTCGGCAAGGCCTTCGAACAGAAGTTTCCGAGCATTCGTGTTCGTGTCGAGCGAGCCGGCGGCGAACGCATCTTTTCACGCGTGGCACAGGAAAATGCGTCCGGGCTGCATATAGCCGATGCGGTCAGTACAGGCGACGCGGCACAATTTCTCGTGTGGAAAAGGCAGAAGTTGCTGGTGCCCTGCGTGCCCGAGGACGTGGCCCGATACATTCCACCAGACCATCGCGATCCCGACGGGTTCTATGCGACGGTCCGCGCTTCGCTCTGTGTGATTGCCTACAATACCGAGATGGTGAAACGTGAAAACGCGCCGAAGAGTTTCGCCGATCTGCTTGATGCGAAGTGGAAAGGCAAGATCGTCAAGGCGCATCCGAGCTACAGCGGCACCATCATGACGTCGACTTATCAAATGGTGCGCGAACTGGGTTGGTCTTATTTCGAGAAGTTGGCTCAACAACAGGTCTTGCAGATCCAGTCGGCCACTGACACACCGAAAAAGATCGTGCTCGGGGAGCGCCCGCTTATGGCGGATGGCAACGAATCCAACGTGCTGCTGCTCAAAGAAACGGGGGGGCCGATCGAAGTCGTATATGCAACCGAAGGGACGCCCTCGATTGTTCAACCCTCGGCGATTTTTGCCGCCGGACCGCATCCGAATGCTGCGCGGCTTTTTCAGAATTATCTGTTCAGCGTGGAAGGACAGGAGCTTTTCGTGAATCTGGGTGCCCTGCGTTCGATGCATGCGCTGGTGAAGGATAGGCCAGGTCGGACGCCTTTATCGGTAATCAAGGTCTGGAAGGATGATCCTGCCGCAGTCGAGACGCAAGGCGAGGAGATCAAACGGCACTACTCGCAGATCTTCCGGGTCTGATCACGATGAACCGAGGTGCGGAACCGAGAATAGAAATACGAGGCCGAATATCGTCATGCCGAAGGCGACGGCAGCGATGGGCAATAGGATTTGCATTGAGGCTTCGCGGCCACTTACACGGCCCGTCCAAGTTTGGAACGACTGCGAGGCCCAGTCGTGAAACGGCGCGACAAAGCCGTGTTGTTCCTTGGGGTCTGTATTCCGCCGCCACGTCAGCCAAAGAAGCACCGGAATGCCAACGAGGATCAGGAAGAACAGGGTAATTACCGAGAGTGTGAGACTCTCGTAGGCGCCGCGGCTGAAAAGGACCCATACGGACAACACGAGCCAGATCGTTAGCCCGATGATTGCTCGATAGACCAACGGATGCAGTTCGTCAGTGGCGGGCGGGCTGTAACGGACCGGAAGGGTATTGGCCATGGCGTGCTCCTCACGCACCGTCCCCCAATTGTCCTTCTGCTTGGTCAACGCGCGGGCAAGGCCGTGGTTCGACACCACGGCCTGCAGCATTACATCAAATTGCTTTGTCAGGTTCCGGTCAGCGGATCGTGGGCCCGCCATTGCCGGTATAGACAGTCGGCTGCCCGGCCTTGACCACGAGTTGAGGCGCCCCGCTCTCGACGCGCGAATTGATTCCGACAACGACCACGACAATCGAAGCCATGAGTGCAACGGCCACGATCTTGAGATGCGTGTTGCGACCTGCGGACCAAAGTGAGCTGTTCATGACGTGCCTCCGCTTGATCGGCTTGCGATGGGCTCAGTAGACTCCGTGTGCCCGGGCAACGTTGGCGGCAGCGCTTCGCGTTGCCGGAACTGATTGGTCTTGCGCGACGCTTGGGCCACGACCCGGATGCATCGGCAGAACAACAACTCTTGTTCCAACATTCACTCGCGCGTAAAGGTCGATGACGTCTTCGTTGAGCATCCGGATGCATCCGCTCGACACTTGCTTGCCGATTGTGGTGGGAGCATTCGTCCCATGGATGCGATAAACGGTGCCGCCGATGTACATGGCGCGTGCACCGAGCGGGTTGCCTGGCCCACCCGCCATGAAGCGCGGAAGGTAGGGCTGCCGCTGAAGCATCTCAGTTGGTGGGATCCAGTCAGGCCATTCGGCCTTGCGCTCGATTGCCTTCACGCCGGACCAAGTGAAGCCCTCGCGCCCAACGCCGATCCCGTATCGGATCGCTTTGCCGCCGCCGAGCACGTAGTAGAGGTAGGTATTGGGTGTATCGATGACGATCGTGCCCGGCGCTTCACGCGTGGGATACTCTACGATGTTGCGATGCAGCCGCGCCGGAATGTCGCTTGCCAGACCGTCGTCGTCCTTGGGCAACTGCCGCATGGCCGGTGCAAAGACCGTTTCGCTGCGGTTGAAATTGAAAGGCGAAGCAAAACCAAGCGGGTCAGCCAAAGCCTGGCCTGTCTGGAAAAACGCAACTGCAGCCAGGGTCGCTGCTATGGGGAGGCTCATTCCGTGGATCTTGCCGGTGGTCAACATGACAAAGTCTCCAGGAGCTTTGTTGGATACGGCCTATTTCCCGTTGTTTGAGGCCGCGTTCGGCATTTGGCTCGCGAAGACGACGCGTACATCGGAGGCTTTGCCGGACGAGCGGCGCTGGTCACGAATGCAGTCACCCGGGTAGTAAGGCCAGGCGTGCTGCGCGCATTCTTGCGTGGCGAGTTGAATTTCGGGTCGATCGTTTTTCGTTGCGGGAGTGTTCGCCCTGACCTCAGCGCCCGGGGCTGCCAAAAGGGCAAACCCGCCGACAAAGGCGACAGTTGCGAGGCTGGCAATAAGCAGAGGCCGAAACATAGAAACTCCCTGCAACGAGTTCTGCTTTTTGTTGCAGCGAGCCTAGGTTGGTGACGGCTTGTAAGGCCACTGTACGCTGGTTAACGGCCGCTACCGAAAAGGGAAGGACGCATATACGAAGGTATCGCCGCGAATCTATTAAATGCCTGCAAAATGCGCTTTAAACAGCAGTGATCCGCGCATTTATTCCAATGACCTCAATTGTCATGTACGTTGGGCTTCAAGCTTTGTTGGCTGAGTAAAGATGCACAAACTGGAAAAGCTGAAGCAGATCGGCTCTCGACGCGCTGCGCCGGCCGGCAGAGTCGCGCAACAGCAACTGCACGATACACCCCTGTATGACCGGCTGCCTGAGCTTCAACTAATCTATGACACGGCGCCCGTAGGGCTCGCGTTTCTTTCGCTCGATTGTCGGTACGTGCAGATCAATCAGCGCCTGACCGAGATCTGCGGTATTTCGGTAGCGGATCATATTGGTCGTTCGGTTCGCGAAACTGTCCCGGCGGTGGCGGCGCAAGTCGAGCAACTCGTGCAGGTCATTTTAAGCACCGGCGAGCCCGTTACCGGTGTCGAGGTGCGCGGACAGAAGGCCGACAAAAGCAACGCCGATCACGTCTGGATCACCAACTGGCACCCGTTGAGAGACGCAGATGGTCGCATCATCGGCATAAACGTCGTCGCGGAAGACATAACCGAGCGGAAGCGTTCCGAAGCCGCCCTGCGCGAGCTCAACGAAACGCTCGAGCAGCGGGTGCAGGCGGAAACGTACGAGCGCCTGCAGATCTGGAATGTCTCACAAGATCTTCTGGTAATCGCGGATGCCGATGGCAGGTTTCTTAACGTGAACCCAGCGTGGACGACGGCGCTTGGGTGGCCGGAGGCGGATCTGATCGGCAAGACGTTAATATGGATGCTGCATCCAGACGACCGCGAGAATGCGCGTGCCGAAACCAAACAACTCGCTGCAGGTCACATAACGCAACGTTTTCTCACCAGGCTGCGTCACAAAGACGGATCTTATCGATGGCTGTCCTGGAAAGCGGCTCAGCACAAAGGTTGCATTTATGGGGTGGCGCGAGACGTCACCGAACTCAGGGATGCCGAGAACAAGTTGCTGGAAGCTCGGCAGGAACTTGCGCAAGTGTCCCGACGAACGACACTGGCGGCAATGTCTGCCGCGATTGCGCATGAGATCAGACAGCCACTCGGCGCAATCGTCACGAACGCAAATGCCGGTCTTCGCTGGCTGGACAGACCAACGCCAGACCTTGCCGAGGTCCGGGACACCCTCAAGCACATTTCCGCTGACGGCCACAGGGCCAGCGAAGTGATCCAGTCGGTGCGCGCGATGTTTGGAAAAAGCGAGCCGGTGGGCGCGCCACTCGATGCAAACGAACTCATTCGTGAAACGATTGCAATGGCAAGTGATGAGCTCGAGGCAGGAAAGATCGACGTCCAACTCGAGCTCGGTCAACTTCCCATGATCCCCGTGCATCGGGGACAGCTTCAGCAGGTCGTGTTGAACATCGTGACAAATGCTGCCGAATCCATGCGCAATATTGACGATCGGGCACGGATTTTGCGGGTATGGTCCAAACCCTTCGATTCAGCGGGGGTGGCACTTTTGATACAGGATTCGGGCACAGGAATTGATCCAGAACACGCCGAACGCATCTTCGATGCGTTTTTCACGACCAAGACCAACGGTATGGGCATGGGCCTCGCAATATGCCGTTCGATTGTCGAGGCCCATGGCGGAACCTTGTCAGTATCGCCAGGAGTCCCGTACGGTTCCGTATTCCACATTGTCCTGCCCGGTGTTCTATGACACCGCCCCAAGGCACGCGCAATCAGGCCAAAAACGAGCGTCCCGATACGCAGCCGGTCGTTTTTGTCGTCGATGACGACGCGTCATTGCGTGGGGCAGTGAGCAACCTGGTCCGCTCAATAGGGCTGAAGGTCGAGGCTTTCGCGTCGACCGCAGAATTCTTTGCGGCGAAACGGCCAGATGCTGCTTGCTGCCTTATCCTGGACGTCCGGTTGCCTGGCGTAAGCGGCCTGGATTTTCAGGCGGAACTTACAAAAGCGCAGATTCAGATTCCCATTATCTTTATAACGGGCCACGGCGATATTCCGATGTCCGTTAAGGCGATGAAAGCGGGCGCGGTCGAGTTCCTCACGAAGCCGTTCCGCGACCAGGATCTGCTGGATGCCATAAAGATCGCGCTCGATCGTTCACGCGCCAATTACGCAAACGAGAAAGCGATTTCCGAATTACGAGCGAAATTCGACACACTCACGCCACGCGAACAAGAAGTGATGGCCTGGGTGACAGGCGGTCTACTGAACAAGCAGGTCGCGGCGGAGATCGGCGTTACCGAGATCACGGTCAAAGTGCACCGGGGTAAGGTCACGCGGAAGATGGGGGCGAAGTCGTTGGCCGACCTCGTGAAGATGGCGGACCTTTTGGGGATTCGTCGCACAAAAACTTAGGGAAACTATACCTTGGTGTAATTTCTCGTCTCTTTCCGATAGTTGAACGTTACCATCGGAATCGTGCATAGCGCGGCTCGACGTCTTATTTCTTTCATCATCGAAGGACGCCAACTTGCCGAAGATGCCCGTGATAGCAATTGTCGATGATGATGACTCGTTCCGCCGCGCCACGACGAGCTTCGTTCGATCGCTTGGTTATGGAACAGCCTCTTTTGACTCAGCCGAAGCGTTCCTGAAATCGGAACAAGTTTCGGACGCCGACTGCCTGATTACCGACGTGCAAATGCCGGGCATGACCGGAATAGAATTGCAGGATCGGTTGATCGCGCAGGGGCATAGCCTGCCTGTCATATTCATTACGGCTTTCCCCGAAATGAGGGCTCGTGCGCAGGCGCTTGCGGCAGGCGCGGTTGGCTTTTTGGCCAAACCGTTCGACGACCGTAACTTGATATCGTGCCTCAACGAGGCATTGACCCGCAGCGCCTGAACACTAAGCTCCCCTTACGCTGGCCGCAGGCCGGGCTCGTCAGCCAGGTTACGGGGCAAAAATGCGCATTAGGCCAGGGTCTGGCGCGCGAAACCTTGGTATAGGGTGCAACTACCTCTGTCCAATGGAGCCATTTGACGCGCCCGTTCTAGTCTCTAGCCAAGAACAACAAAAAAGACGCGTTGGGATCAATGTCATTGCGGGGAGACATGAATATCACTATCAAGCCGTCAAATTATTCCGAACCTGATTGCGTAACGCCTGGTGCGCCTTGCTTGCCAGAAGAAATGGCGGCGCCGGCAGAATTCACCGTGTTCATTGTCGATGACGATCCGGGCGTACTCAAGTCGCTCACGCGACTCATTGGAGCCGCCGGTTACACGACGCAAAGTTTTTCCTCAGCGCAGCAGTTTCTTGCCGGCCATGACCACGTCGTTCCGGGCTGCGTTATTGTCGATCTGCGGATGCCGGGCATCGACGGACGCGAGCTGCAGGCCGCGCTTTGCGACAGCGAGGGCGACCGATCGATTATCTTTGTTTCCGGCACGACGGATGCGCCAACCATCGTTGACGCGATGAAGGCGGGTGCGATCGACTTCCTGATCAAGCCGGTGAATTGCGCAGCACTGCTCGCGGCGATTGAGACTGCAGTCGAGCGGCAAAAGAAGTCGATGCAAAAGCGGGCGGAGCTGGCCTGTATCAAGCAGCGACTGGCTCAATTGACCCCGCGTGAAGCCGAGGTGCTTCGGCACGTGATTTCGGGCCGTTTGAACAAGCAGATCGCTTGGGATCTCGGGACCGTTGAAAAGACCATCAAGGTGCACCGCAGCCGCATCATGGGAAAGATGGGTGTCCGCACGATCGCCGAACTCGTCAGGTTGACTGAGCAGATCGGGCTTCCACCATGCGAGCAGAAGGAAGGCCGCGCCAAAGACGGCCCGGAATTGTTCTTTGAAATCGGGGTTCAGACGGTTCGCCACGCGCTGCACGTCGCCTAGCGCGGAAACGGGCGGCCGGTGCCTAGCTAACCTTTTGTCACGCCTTGCATTCCTGAAATCGCACCTATATAAGCCCCGACATCACTCACGCGGACGCAGGCTTTAGGCCCCGACAATGGGTCAAAAAGGCCGTCCGGTGGCCCAAATGGGCTCACGACCGTCCGCGGCGGATCAACCGGAGAAGACTATGACGCTTCCTGCCTTTTCGATGCGTCAGCTTTTGGAAGCTGGCGTGCACTTTGGCCATCAGGCCCACCGCTGGAACCCGAAGATGGGCTCGTACATCTTCGGCACCCGTAACAACATCCATATTGTCGACCTTGCGCAGACCGTGCCGATGCTGCATCGGGCTCTCCAGGCTGTCAGCGACACCGTCGCAAAAGGCGGCCGCATTCTGTTCGTCGGCACCAAACGCCAGGCGCAGGACGCGATTGCCGATGCCGCCAAACGCAGCGCGCAGTATTACGTCAATTCGCGTTGGCTGGGCGGTACTCTGACCAACTGGAAAACGATCTCGGCTTCGATCGCGCGACTGCGCAAGCTCGACGAGATGCTCAATTCCGGTGAAGCGGCGGGCTACACCAAGAAAGAGCGTCTTACCATGCAGCGCGAGCGGGACAAGCTCGATCGTTCGCTCGGTGGCATCAAGGACATGGGTGGCGTACCCGACCTCTTGTTCGTTATCGACACCAACAAGGAAGACATCGCCATCAAAGAGGCGCAGCGGCTTAATATTCCGGTCGCCGCCGTCGTTGACACCAATTGCGATCCGGCTGGCATCACTTTTGTCGTGCCGGGCAATGACGACGCCAGTCGCGCGGTGTCGCTGTACTGCGATCTTATTGCCAAGGCCGCCATTGACGGAATTTCCCGCGCGCAGGGAGAAATGGGCGTGGACATTGGTGCGGCCGAGAAGCCGATCGTTGCCGAGCCCGTGCCAACAGCGCCAGCAGCCGGCGACCTCGGCTTCGAGCAATTGCCCGGGCCACGCGGCGTTGCTGACGATCTCAAGAAACTGCCCGGCATTTCTCCGGCGATCGAAAAGCAGCTCAACGATCTGGGCATTTTCCACTATTCGCAGATCGCCGAATTCAACGCGAAGGCCGCCCACAATGTTGGCGAAGAGGTCGGGCTTCCCGGCCGCGTCGACGGCTGGATCACCAAGGCCAAGGAATTGACGGCGGAGTGAGCCGCGGGCGTGCTGCCCGAACCAATATCGGGACGCCCGCCCTGCGGCGGTTTCTGATTTTAAGACGTCGATGGCCGGAACAGGTCCGGCCATCACGGATCAAGGAATACACACGATGGCAAATATCAGCGCCCAGATGGTCAAGGAGCTGCGCGAGTCGACCGGCGCCGGCATGATGGATTGCAAGGCCGCCCTGACCGAGACCAATGGCGACATGACGGAAGCCCAGGATTGGCTGCGCAAGAAAGGTCTGTCCAAGGCGGCTAAAAAGGCCGGTCGCCTTGCGGCCGAAGGTCTGATTGGCGTTCAGGTGAAAGGCACGAAAGGCGTCGTGGTCGAGCTCAACTCGGAGACCGACTTCGTTGCACGCAATGATCTGTTCCAGGGTCTGGTCAAGATGATCGCCGACGTCGCGCTTTCGGTCGGAACCGAAGTCGAGAAGCTCAAGGCCGCGAACGCGGGAAGCATAACGGTGTCGGAGTCGATTTCCGACACGATCGCGAAGATCGGCGAGAACATGACGTTGCGCCGAGCCGCCTCCTTGTCCGTCGGGAAGGGAGTGATCGGTTCCTACGTACACAACGCGGTTACCGATGGCCTGGGCAAGATCGGGGTGATCGTGGCGCTCGAATCGAGTGGCAAGGCCGACGAACTGGCGACGGTTGGTCGCCAAGTCGCGATGCACGTTGCATCCGCCAACCCTCTGGCGCTCGATGCCGCAGCGCTCGATCCGGCAGTTGTGGAGCGTGAGAAGAATGTGCTTGCCGACAAGTTCAAGCAGCAGGGCAAACCGGCTAACGTAATCGATAAGATCGTCGAGTCGGGACTCAAGACGTTCTACAAGGAAGTTTGTTTGCTGGAGCAGCCATTTATTTTCGATGACAAGAAGAGTGTGGCGCAGGCGCTGAAGGAAGCCGAAGGCAAGGTGGGTGGACCGATCAAAGTCACCGGTTTTGTCCGCTACGCACTCGGTGAGGGCATCGAGAAGCAGGAAACCGATTTCGCCGCCGAGGTCGCGGCCGCCGCCGGTCAGACGTGACTGATCGTCGGCCGCCGTGGCTCGCGGCGATCCCGGCCCATGATCCCGAAAAGCGGTCTCCCGATTTTCGGAAATCACGCGTGTTGAAGCTGATAGGGGATCGCAACGCATGAGTGGCCCGGATTATCGTCGTGTCATCGTCAAACTCTCTGGCGAAGCGCTGTCTGCCGCAAACGGCTTCGGCATCGATCAGGCAACCGTCGAGCGTCTTGCAGCGGATCTAGCGGCGAGCGCGAAGCTCGGTGTTGAGCTCGGCGTCGTGGTCGGTGGCGGCA
>DASRAF010000281.1:0-13497 GCA_035638295.1 Pseudolabrys sp. | reverse complement strand
ATCCTCCGAAGATCGAGCGCGGCGCCATGCATACTTACGACCTCGATCAAACTGCAGATCTGATTGATGCCACTCGCGGGACGCGGATGACGATCACCGTTATACTGGCGGTTCTCTGCGGCTTGCGGCGCGGTGAGATCGCGGCTCTGCGATGGCGCAATATCAATCTCGACGCGGCACAACTCGCGGTGACTGAGAGCGCCGAACAGACCGGGGCAGGCGTTCGTTATAAGAGGCCCAAGAGCGGGAAAGGGCGCACGGTCGCGCTGTCGGCGGGCGTGGTGAACGAGCTACGGAGGCATCGCGTCCAACAAGCCGAAGAGCTTCTCAAGCTTGGCGTGGCCCTAATGAGCGACACTTTTGTCGTCGCTCAGGCGGATGGCAGTCCATTGCAGCCGCGAACCATCACGCACCAATGGCGCCTTCTGCTGGCGAAAAACAAAACACTGCCGCGCATTCGCTTCCACGATTTACGGCACGCGCATGCGACCCATATGTTGTCTTCCGGCGTTCATCCCAAGATCGCCAGCGAGCGCCTCGGGCACTCGAAGGTCGGGATCACGATGGACTTGTATTCGCACGTCATGCCGGGAATGCAGGAAGACGCTGCCGCGCGCGTTGACCGCGATCTGCAAGACGTCATAAACAGGCGCGCCAAGAACGATTGGGTAGCAAAAGGGTAGCAACCGACCCTTTCCATGATCGGCGAACGCCGATTTATGTAGCAAATTCAAGGCTTGGAGAGGTGGCTGAGTGGTTGAAAGCACCGCACTCGAAATGCGGCATACTCGCAAGGGTATCGGGGGTTCGAATCCCTCCCTCTCCGCCAAGAGCGACGAAGAGCAAATAATAGCTCATTGATCCAGAAAATTAGATTTGGGGCGCGGCCTGACGCGCACCGGTCATCAAGGGTTCGAAGCCGGCTGAGGTGGCGAATTGCAGCAGCGACTTCTTCGCACTCTTTTGGTTGCTCCTGTTGCCGCCGGCGCTTTCATTGATCGAGCGGTGGCCCAGGTGGTCATTCCCTTTGGCGATTTTGGCGACGGCTTCGAGAAATATCTCGTCGCAGTTATCGCCTTCGTACTTCTTTGTGTTGCGGTATGGCGATTCTTTCGAAATCGCTCGTGATTGCGATAGCGGGGACGATTGAGCAGGGCTTATTTTCTATGACCGTTGGCTACGACATCTCGCTGGCTACCCCTAACGATATTTCCGGCATCCTGGTGCTGCAGGAACCCAACCTGCCGGACGGCGGCGGCAGTCTTTCGGTGCGCCTGACCGAAGATTGGTATCGGAAAAATGGTCGTGGTCAGTTGTCGTAACGGCAAAGTGGTCGGCTATGTGTCGGGAACTTCGCTCGCAGCAAAAGCGCATGTGGCGATTATCCAGACCATGTCGCACTTTCCCTCCTCCACCAGATTGCTATCTCTATGGCCCGGTTTGCCGGTTGCGGCCTCGGTGTTCGGCGCGGACCTTTCGAGGCCTGCGATCCGATCTACTACGCCGGTTACGGCAGCGGATATCGCACTACACAGGCCTTGTCACGCGCAGGGTCTGCAATGGGCGCGGCACGCACCTGGCGTGCAATTTTCACGGGATTTGCTGGACCGCCTGTAACTAGATCGCGCTAGTTCCGGCCGGGTGAGTTGTGCACAAATTTCATTGAACCGCAGCCAGGCCGATAACCGGCGGTCCCACGTCTTTTTCTCGCCACACGTCTAGTTCCCTTTAGGGCAATTGAAGGCTGCCAAGGCGGATCGGAGGATCAACCCGGAGTAGGGTGTATCCGGTATCCGGAATCGCCGCCGCGTTTGGTTTTGCCTGACTGATAGTGAGTGCGAATACGCCTATGCACAAGACTCACTTCGGCAAAGCTTGACAATGCGTTGGACGCAGCAGCGTCGAACAACTGGCCGTGACCTGTATCAGGAGTGGCGGTAGCGGATGCTTTGGGGTGATCCGAGGAAGAACATGAAGAAACTTGTGATACGGGCCGCCCTTGCGGCGGGCTCTCTCGGTGCGCCGGTGTCTGTTGCCGTCGCCGACGAGGTTCCGTCATATGACGTTCGCAAGAGCTGCAAAGTCGACCTGCAGTCCTATTCGACTGCACAAACAAATTCAGGCTGTCTTGCGGACGAGCAAAGCGCGCGCGCGACGCTGGTCAGTCAGTGGACGCAATTCACGCCTGAAAGCAGGTCGCGGTGCTCGCAGATGGTCGGCAGTGTTGCCGGTCCGCAAAGCTATGTCGAACTGCTGACCTGCCTGCAGATAGCTAAGGATGTGAAAGGTCTGCCCAAGGAGTAAGTCAGGAGCGCACGGCCCATATGGAGCGCGAGCAATATCAGCAGGTCGCGATCGTAGCGGGCGCGCTGGCGGTCATTGTCGCGCTGATGTCGGGACGATTGCCGCGATGGCTGCGAATCGTACTCGTGCTCAGTCTCGGTATCCTGGCCGCCGGCGCCGGGCTTTTCGGCTATCGATATATTACGCAACCCACGACGCTGACAATCGCAGCGGGCTCGCTTGACGGCGACGTGCCTCGCATCATGTCGGCAATGGCGCAGCGGATGGCTTCTACAAACGCACCTATACGGCTCAAGGTCGTCGAAAAAGCCACGTCAGCGGAAGCGGCGAAAGAATTTGCCGCGGGTAACGTCGATCTTGTGATCGCGCGGGCGGACTTGGTTGATTTGTCGATCGCTCGGGCCGTCCTCGCGGTGACTCACGGGGTCGTGCTCATTGTGGTGCCGCCCGGGAGCCCCATCGAAGGCATGGACGATCTCAGGGGCAAGATGATCGGCGTCATATCTGCCGATACCAACCGACAGGTGATAGCGGCGATCACAAAAGAATATGCGCTTGATTCGGCCAAGGTGAGTTTCAAGAATCTCACGCCGGCCGATGTGCCGCAGGCATTTCAGACGAAGCAGATCCAGGCGCTTCTTGTCGTGCTGCCGCTTTCCGAAAAATACATCGCAATGCTTCGCGATATATTCCCGCGGAACGCCAAGGCTTCGCTGGGTCTCGTGCCGATCGAATCGGCAGGAGCGATTGAAGAGGTCTCCCCGCCATTCAAAAGCTATGAGCTGCCGAAAGGAACACTCCGCGGGTCTCCTCCGGTGCCCGACGACGATCTGACGACGCTGCGCGTTCCGTATTTCCTCGTTGCCAACAAGAACCTCAGCGATGATGTCGTAACGGCGCTCACCAAGGCAATGATGGAGGTGCGTCGGGAACTGGTTGGAGAGTTTCCGCTCCTCGCCCAGGTGATGGCGCCGAGCACCGACAAGGACGCATACGTTCCGATTCACCCAGGCGCAGCCGCTTTTTTCGACGGCGACGAAAAGACGATCTTTGACAAATACGGAGATCAGTTCTTTTACGGTTCTATGCTGCTCGGGACGATGATGTCAGTGCTGGCAGCGATCTGGAAATTCATGACGAGAGATATGGGCAAGCCCGATGAGCGGCCATCAATACGGCTGTACGCATTGGTAGGAAAAATCAATGAGGCCAAATCCGAATCAGAATTGAGCGCGATCGAACAGGAGATTGACGAAATTCTGAAAGTTGAACTTGAGAATTGTTCCAGCGGAAAGGTCAATTCGGGGGAGATGAGCGCCATAAGTTTGGCCAGTCAACGTTTGCAATATCTGATGGCTCAACGACGCCTGACGCTGAATGGTGCAAGTGCGGGACTGCTGCGTGTTTGACGCGTGCGTAAATTGCGATGGGGCCAGAAACAGGATCTATACTGGTCAGAACATAAAAGGAAGTGATCGATGAAAGTGATACTTGCATTAGCTGTTGCCGTAGGCACGATAGCCTCGATTGCAGACACGGCTCGTGCGCAGACTCCTGCGTGGTGTGCGCTCTTGGACGGCGACGAACAACAATGCAGCTATTACACCCAGCAGGAATGCCTTGAGACGGTGAGCGGCGTCGGCGGAGTATGCATTATGAATCCTGCCGCCAACACACCGCAGGCGATCTCCGCCCAGCCGTCGTCGGAAAATGCGCAGGGGCTTCTGCAGCTACAGCAGCAGGACCCCGGCCCTCCGCCAGGGTTAGGCGGGTTTTTTGGCCAAGGATCGTCCAACAACTAGTGCAGGAAAGTATCATGTGTATGCGCCGCGCCATCATCGCATTCGCGCCGCTCGTGCTGTTCGTTACGTTTGCGTTTGCCCAGCAGACCATTGTAATTCCCGACAACCTGTTCACGCAGGCTGGTTTCCTCGTGAAGTACGCGACCACGCCTGAGAAAGAACGCCTGCTCCGATCGTTTCCGTCCGACAAGTTGGTGACAAGAAGGAAAGACGGAAAGCTGTACTATGTCTATGCCGACGCCGCGCGCTGCAATTGCGCCTACGTGGGAACGCCGGAAGCGTACGCTGCGTACCGCAACTGGACCAACATCGGTCCTGGCGGCAACGGCGGCTCACTGAACGCGGTTGAGGCGATCGATTCCGATGTCTCTGCTCCCTACATTCCAGCGGATCTCGGGGACAGCATGGACAGCATCCTCGATCCCAGTTTTTGACGCATCCGTTCGATGACACGGCGTCAGTCAAGGTTGAGACGGCAATCCCACCTATTGTGGATCTGAAAAATCAGGCGTGGAAAGCAATCGCGGGTCTACTTAAATGAATTCCATAAAGGTGATTTTAGCCGCGCTTGCTCTCGTCATTTTAGTCTGCATTGGCATTGGAGCCCGGCAGTTGCTGTCCGCCCGCGCTGGATCAACGCCTTCAGCTGGCGAAACGACTTTCGCGGGAAGCGAGGTTTGCGCGAGCTGTCATCAAACCGAAGACAAGCTTTGGCACTCGTCCCAACATGAACGCGCAATGGCTCATGCAACGGACAAGTCCGTGCTCGGCGATTTTAACGACGTGAGCTTTAAGTATTTCGACGTCACGTCCCGGTTCTTTCGCAAGGACGGGAATTTTTTTGTCGAGACCGACGGACCTGACGGCAAGCTCGCATCCTATCAGGTGAAATACACGTTCGGCCTGGACCCGCTTCAGCAATACCTGATCGAATTCCCCGACGGGCGGCTGCAGGCACTGTCGATTGCCTGGGACAGCCGGCCGAAAGACAAAGGCGGACAGCGCTGGTTCCATCTCTATCCGACAGAAAACATCCGCCACGATGACGTTCTGCATTGGACGAAACTCAATCAGAACTGGAATTTCATGTGCGCCGGATGTCATTCGACGGGCGTACAGAAGAATTACGATACTGCCGCTGATCGCTTTGCGACGAAATGGGCGGAGATCAGCGTCGGCTGCGAAGCGTGCCACGGCGCCGGCTCCCGCCATGTCGCTTGGGCGCAGGATAAAAAAAGCTGGTGGCCCGCCAAACAGCAGGATGACCGGACCAAAGGTCTCCTGGTGCAGTTCGACGAACGGGCAGGTACGACCTGGACGCAGAAGGAAAAGACCGGAATACCTCAGCGTAGTGGCATGCCTCTCGGTCTGCGCAAGGAAGTCGAAACATGCGGTTTATGTCACGCAAGGCGCGCGCAGTTCTCGGAAAAATGGGTTCCGGGGCAGCCGCTTTCCAATACGCATTTGCCAACCCAGATGTATCGCAACCTCACATACGCCGACGGTCAGATGCGGGATGTCGAGGAGCTCTACAACTACCTTCCGTTCAAGCAGAGCAAGATGTTCGCAGCGGGTGTGACATGCAGCGATTGTCACGATCCGCACAGCGCCACTTTGCGTGCGCCGGGCGATGGGGTCTGCCTGCAGTGTCACGCGTCGGCAAAATACGAGAATGCTTCACATCGCCACCATGAAAACGTGGGTGGCGCGGTTTCGTGCGCGTCATGTCATATGCCCGAGCGCACATACATGGTCGTTGATCGTCGGCACGACCATAGTTTCCGGATTCCCCGCCCGGATTTGTCGGTAAGGCTCGGCACGCCGAATGCGTGCAACGATTGTCATCGCGACCAATCGGCTCAATGGGCGGCAAACACCGTTGAAACGTGGTTTGGGCCACGACGGGAAGGGTTTCAGACTTACGCGCCGGCCTTCCACGCTGCCTGGACGCAGCAGCCCGATGCCGAAAAACTTCTCGGTGAAGTTGCCTCAGACGGCAATGCGCCAGCCGTGGCTCGCGCCAGCGCATTGATCGATCTTGGCGCTTATCTCTCGCCCACCAGCATCACGTTGGCTCAGAAAGCCCTCGGTGACAGTGACCCGATGGTACGCATGGCCGCGCTCGACATGCTGGGGCGCGTCCCACCCAACCAACTGTGGCCGCTCGTTGCACCGCTGCTGTCGGATCCGGTCCAGGGTGTGCGTATCCGGGCCGTCGCGATGCTTGCGGCGGTTCCAACGGCCAACCAACCCGAGGCTGACCGTGCGCGGTTCGACAGCGCCGCTACAGAATTTGTTGCGGCGCAGCGCCTCAATGCGGATCGGCCTGAGGCGCGTGTAACGCTGGCGAATTTTCTGATACAGCGGGGACAGGCGGCTGAGGCTGAAGCCGAATACAAGGCGGCGCGGCGCCTTAACCCGCAGTTTGCGCCGGCGACGATCAATCTGGCCGACCTCTATCGCTCGTTGGGCCGCGAGGACGATGGAGTGACTGTTTTGCGCGACGCGGCGGCGGCCGCGCCTCAGGACGCGAGTCTTCACTACGCGATCGGCTTGGCCCTCGTGCGCCAGAAGAAACAGGACGACGCGCTGCTCGAGTTGAAACGGGCCGCCGAACTGGCGCCGGACCAAGCCCACTACGGTTATGTCTATGCCGTCGGTCTTCATTCGGCAGGGCGGATCGACGACGCGATTGCGGTGCTCACGGACAACCTGACGAAACATCCTACGGATCGCGAGTTGTTGCTCGCTCTGGTCAGCTTCTATCGTGACAGCGGCAACGTCGCGTCAGCTCTGGAGTATGCGCAACGCCTTGCTCAGATCGCGCCGAATGACCGCCGAATCGCGGATTTAATCAACTCTCTCAAGCGCCAGACGGAGTCGGTGCCGCGTTAGCATCGGCAGTGCCGAGATATGCGGACAGAACATCGGGATTTGTAAGGACCGCGTCGGGCGTACCTTCCGCAATTGTTCTGCCGTAGTCGAGAACGTGGATGCGATCAGCGAGGTCCGCGATCATCTGCATGTCGTGCTCTATCCAGATCATGGTCATTCCAAGTTGATGCTTGAGCCGCAGAATGAAGCGCGCCAGGTCCTCGCGCTCCTCGCGGTTCAGTCCGGCCGAAGGCTCATCGAGCAGCATGATAGTAGGTTCGAGCGCCAACGCTCGCGCGAAGCCGACGAGCTTCTGCAGCCCGAAAGGCAGGTCGCCGACCGTCGCGTGGCGGTATCGTTCGAGCTCTACAATATCGATGATCCGCTCGACGGATTCGCGATGCATGATTTCGGCTCGCCGGATGCTTGGCAGAAACAGCATCTCAGCCAGCGGGTTGCTCCGGATACGCGCATGACGCGCGGTCAACAGATTGTCGAGGACGCTCATCTGCGGGAAGAGCTCCCCATGCTGAAAGGTGCGGGCGAGGCCGAGGCTCGCGATTTCGTGGGGTGCAAGAACGGTGATGTCCGTTTCGCGAAAGCGGATCAGGCCGCTGCCGCGATAGATGCCGCTGATGCAGTTAAGTACGCTGGTCTTACCGGCACCATTAGGGCCGATGAGAGCGAACAGTTCACCCTGTCCGATCGCAAACGACACGTTGTCGAGGATGGTCAGCCCACCGAAGCGAAGGCCCAAACGCTCGATGGCAAGTTCAGCCATACCACCTCCGCGAGCGGCGATATTGTTTGATGTCGCGGTAGGAGCGCCGCTCGCCGGCGGCCTGGCCCAGGTAGAACTCCTGGACGTCCTGATGACTCTTGAGTCGTTCGCGATCTCCGTCGAGGACGACGCGTCCGTTCTCCATCACATAAGCGTAATCGGCGATCTCCAGAGCCGCGGCCGCGCTTTGTTCAACCAGCAGGATGCCGATGCCGAGTTCGTCGCGTATGGACCTGAGACGACGGGTGAGGTCCTGGATAACGACCGGTGCCAGGCCGAGCGACAACTCGTCGACCAGCAAAAGCTGCGGCCCACACATCAGGGCCGCGCCGATCGCCAGCATTTGTCGCTCGCCGCCGGACAAAAGGCCGGCAGTCCGGCTTCTCAGTTCGGCAAGGCGCGGAAAGAAATGATAGGCGCGCTCATCGAGCCGCCGTCCTTGGCCTGAACGAGCGGCGCGCGGTACCGGTGCAGCGAGATTTTCCGCGACGGTGAGATTGGGAAATACCTTTTCGCGCTCCGGCACCAGCACAATCCCTCTGCCAGTGATCCTATGGGGCAGTTCATTGTCGATCCGGGTGCTTTTGAAAGTGATAGATCCTTCGGAGATGCGTGCGTCGTCGATGCCGAGAAATCCGGAGATTGCGCGAAGCGTTGTGGTCTTTCCCGCGCCGTTCGTGCCGAGGATTGCCACAATCTGTCGTTCTCCCACCGACAATGTGACGCCCTGCACGGCGGTAATGACGCGCTTATAGACCACTTCAATCTTGTCGACCTGAAGCAGAGCGGCAGTCATTTGCGTGCTCCCGCCAGCGGCTTGTATCTGAAAGGCCAAAGCAAAAAGTAGTTCTGCAGTCGTCGCCAGATCCCCACGAGACCGAGCGGCTCAAAGGCGAGGAACAGGATCATCACTACGCCGAACGCGGCGTAGTTCACGGCAAATATGTCTCCAGCGAGCTTTTGTGCATTCGGCAGCAGGCGCAGCAGCGCTTCGATGAGGTACGGAAAAACGGTGACGAACATTGCGCCTAGCAGTGCGCCGAGCAGCGAGCCAATGCCGCCGATGATGATCATCGCGACGTATTGAATGGACAAAAACAAGTCAAAGGCTTCGACGGAAACGAACCCACGGTAATAGGCAAATAGGCACCCGGCGACCGAGGTCATGCTGGACGAAATTACGAAAGCAAGGAGCTTGTAGCGCGCGACATTGATACCAAGCGCCTCTGCCACCGTCTCTCGGACACGGATGGCCCCCCAGGCGCGACCGCTGCGGCTGCGCAGCAGATTGATGCAGATCAAAAGGCTCGCAACAGCGGCCACGAAAAGGACGAAATACCAACCGCGTCCCCCGAGCTTGAATCCGGCGAGACTGAGCGGATCGATTACAATCCCGGTTGAGAATCCGCGCTTGGTTTCATATTCGCCGCCCAAATAGATGACGACGAAATGCAAGGCCAGCGTGCTGACCGCCAGATAGAGACCGCGCAGCCGCAAGGACGGAAGTCCGAAAACGAATCCGAGCACGATACCGGTGAGAGCCGACGCCGGAAGCGTGATCCAGAACGGCGCGGCAATCTCGCGCGCAAGGATTCCGGTTGTGAATGCACCGGCGGCGATCAGTCCCGCGTGACCGAGCGAGATCTGCCCCGCATAGCCGGTCAGAAGCATTAGCGAAAGTGCGCCGATTGAGGCCAGGAAAACCTGGCAGGCGAGATCGAGCGCGAATGGCGACGCGAGAAAAGGAAAGCTGGCAACAATGACGAGAAAGATGGCCAGGCTCACCCGTTCGGTGCGAGTCCGGAACAGCGAGAGGTCCTCGCCGTAATTGGTGTGAAGATAGCCGCTTGCGCGTGGCGGTGGCCTAAACACGGTCAAGGTCCTCTCGTGTACCGAACACACCCCACGGGCGCACGATCAGCATCGCGATCAAAGCGAGGAAGGGCACGACGTCGGACAACAGGGGATCGACGTAGTAGATGAGCAGCACCTCGGCTCCCGCCACGATCAAGCCGCCGACGAGTGCGCCTGCGAAACTATCAAGGCCGCCTACAAGCGCGGCGGGGAAGGCCTTCAAACCGATGACCGGCATGCTGCTGGTCAAGCCCGAGTCTAGCGCCATGAGGATTCCTGCAAGCGCACCAGTCAGTGTCGAAAGGCTCCACGCAAGGGCATAGACGCCGTGGAGGTTGATGCCACGCTGCGCGGCAAGAAGTGGGTTCTGACCGGCGGCGCGCATGCGCATGCCCCATCGGCCGAAGCGCAGGAATATGAAGAGCGCGCCATAGACGGCGATCGTTGTTGCGACCAGCACCGCCGACCACATTGAAATACGCGCGCCGCCGAACAGAACAAGCGAAGGATTGCTCACATCGAGTGCCTGCGCCGGATACTGCTGCTGCGCCGACCAGATGAGGATCACGATCCCGCGGACGAGGATTCCGAGCGCAACGGTGGTCAGGATTGCCGCAAGAACCATCTCGCCCGTCATCTTCCGCATAAGGAAAATATAGACAATGGCGCCCGTCAAAAGGCTCAACAGAATGGCGGCCGCCAGCGCTATGCCCGGGTGCCCATTGAACAATGAGGCCGTTGCCAGCACGAGATATGCGCCGAGCATCATCAGTTCGCCGTGCGCGAGATTGAGCACCCGGCTGACGCGGTAGATCAGCACATATCCGCAGGCGATCAGCGCGTAGATCGAGCCGAGGACGAGAATGTTGACCGCGAGCTGCAAACGAATTGTCCGCGCGAGTTGGAATCTGGATGTCGTCGATGGGGCGCGCAGAGTTAGGCGCCCCAACCGGCTCCAGCTCATTTCACTTCATAGGTTTTCCAATCCTGCACGAGGGCAATCTTGTCGCCGTCCCACTTGTAGACCCGGTAGTAGAGGCGGGTGCGGAAGTGGTTGTCTTTGGTCCACTCGATGGGTCCACCGCGCAGTCCCTTGGTATCGATCTTCAGATTCTCCATCGCCGCGCGCAGTTTGGCGGGATCCGCAGGCCAACCGGCTCCCTTGAGCGCCGCTTCAATCGCCATTCCCCCGATCCAGCCCTCCGTCATGGTCTGTGCAGGAAATTTCGAGCCTGCCTTACTCGCCGCAGCCTCGATTTCCTTATGGATCGGCTGCTTTTCCTGAAAGAGAGCATTCGAGTTTATCACGTAGAACTTTCCGTCTTTCAGACGGGCAAGTTCAGCCTCGGCCTCGAGATGACCCCAGGCTATGTAATTGTCCTGCCAGCCCAGCTTGCGCAGCGCTTCGAGCGTGCGCACCTGCGTGACCCACGGCGCCCACGAGTAAACCCAGTTTGGACCGGCATCTTTTAGCTTCGTCGCGAACGGAGTGTAATCGGCGGTCGGAGGTGGGATAACTTCCTGGTCGATCGGCTCGATGTCCATCTTTTTCGAAAGCTCTATGGCGTAATCCATCTCGCCGCGCGAGAGGGGTATAGCCATGGCGGAGAATCCCATTTTTATCGGGCCCTTCGCTGTTGCTTTGACGAAATCGAGGGTGGCGCGGCTATCGAACTGCGAAGCGTAGCCCGTCGTGCAGAACTGTAACGGATCAGCCGGCGGGTACACGCTTTGCGGACAGACGCCGCTTGCGAACAGCAGCGGTACATTCGCGCTTTTGCTTTCAGCAATCACCGGCGCATAGGTCGACGACAGGCTGGCGTTCACCATCAGGACGACGTTGTCCTGGGTGATCAATTTCTTCGTATTGGCAGCTGCCTTCGAAGGTTGCGCGCCATCATCTTCGATCACAAGCTTAATCTGCTTTGCGTTGACACCGCCCGCTGCATTGACGCGGTCGATATAGATGCGCAAGGCATCCACCGCTGGTGCATAGGTGCTCGCCGGCGGGCCGGTCAGCGCGGCGGTCAATCCCACCAAATAGGCCTCCTGCGCTGCTGCGGGCAGCGCAATCGCGCAGGCGGTCAGACCGCCAAGCAAGATCCGGTTGAGCATGGTGTCCCTCCCTTTTTCATGTCGCTGAACTTTGCCCATCATCAAGAGGCCAGCACGTTTCCCGCGCCCGCCGCAATCAACCGCTCTTCGCGGTCGTCGTACATTCCCTCAACCAACTCCCTGAAGCGCTCATACATCAGCTTTCGCTTGACCTTCCTTGTGGGCGTTACCGGCTCGCCTTCCTCCTCCGGATCGAGCGCCTTGGGCAGAATGCGAAATGACTTGATCTGTTCGACGCGTGCGAGGTCGCGGTTGACTTTATCAAGTTCAACACGGATCAGCTGCGCCACACGCGGTTGCGCAGTCAGGCTGGTGAAGCTCGTGTAGACCACGTCGTTGGCGCGCGCCCAATCCGCGACAGTCTCGAAATCGATCTCGACGATGGCGGTGAGATACTTGCGACCGTGACCGAAGACGACGGCCTCGGCAATATAGGGGCTCGCGCGCAACGCATTTTCGATAAGCGATGGTGAGATCGTCTTGCCGCCGGCTGTGACGAGAAAATCGCGCGCGCGGTCGATGAGACGCAGGCTTCCGTTTGCCCACTCACCGATGTCACCCGTGCGAAGCCAACCATCGACATCTTTGACCTCGCGGGTTGCCGCTTCGTTTTGCCAATAGCCGTTGAAAAGGTCGGGACCGCGCACGAGAACTTCGCCATCCTCCGCCAGCCTGACCTCGAGCCCTTCGACTGGCGTGCCGACATTGCCAGGTCGTGGGAAAGGACCACGCTGTCCGGCAATAATGCCGCCGGCCTCTTCGGTCTGACCGTACATCTCGACGACATTGACGCCGTACATGTGCCAGAGCGCGGCGATTTCGGCCGGCAGACCGGCGCCACCGCTGACCACTAGCTCCAATTTGTCAAAGCCGAGCTTGTTCAGGATTGGTCGAAGGATCATCGCCTGTACAGCGCTGTACAGCGCGCGCTGCGCCAACGCTGTCTTGCCTTCCCACCGGTTGCGGACGTGACTGCGTGCAACGTTCGTCGCTAAATCGTAAGCAGCCCGCTTGAGGCGACTCGAGTTGAGAATGCCGACGAGGATGTGCGAGGCAAATTTCTGCAGATAGCGTGGAACCGTGAACATCACCGTTGGCGCTACTTCGAAAAGCGTTGTAGCGAAATCCTCGGGGTCCTCGCCAAAATGCGGCACTAACTGCGAGATGAGCGGCAGGGTGATCGCGACGTCGCGGCCGAGCACGTGGCACATCGGAAGAAAAGCGACGGTACGGTGAGGCTTCTCCCGCAGTGTCGGATATTGCGCAATCACCGTATCGGTGGCCGCGAGATGTGCGCCATGGGTGACCAGCGCGCCTTTTGGGTGGCCAGTCGTGCCGGATGTATAGACAATGAAGGCCGGATCCTCTGGCGACAGCGCGGCGATCCTTTCCTCCAGCCACCCGAGTTGCGGTTTGTCAACGCCGTCCAACAAGTCGCGCAAGCGATGAAGCTTGGGGTGGGTGTAGCCGAACATGGCTGAATCATCGATGACAACGATGGTTTTCAGATCGGGAAGACGGTCCGCAATGGGCAGAATCTTGTCGACGTATTCCTGATCCTCGGCGATGAAGATTGCAGCGCCACCATCGCGCATCTGGTACTCGACCTCGGTTGGTGATGCCGTGGGGTAAATGCCATAGGCTATTGCGCCGAGCGACTGGACGGCGAGATCGCAAAGCAACCATTCTTCGCAGACGTCGCCCATGATGGCGGCGCGGTCGCCATGGGCGAGTCCGATACTCTTCAGTGCGTGCGCATAATGCGCT
>DASRAF010000280.1:0-2585 GCA_035638295.1 Pseudolabrys sp. | reverse complement strand
AATGTGGAGACCACCCGAGCAAAGGTACCGTCACCTTGGCTCAAGTATGTCTGCACCACATTGCCCTGAACAAAACCAAAATCACTCAATCAATACTGCAATGTATTACGAAATGAGTTTGAGCTGTGCAAGAGGCGGCGGTGCGGGACATAAAAAAACCGCCCGGCTTGTGGTCGGGCGGCGACATCAAGCGCAGGCGTCACGCCGATCTGCAATGTCCGCTATCCAGTCGCTAATGGGGGTAAAGCGGAAGTGCTTGTCACATTGCGAAATGACGCGAGTGACCCGCATGTATGGTCCGGCCGTGCGTTGCAAGAGGTTTTCCTCGATCCGGCAGATGCGGTCTCGCATTAATGTATCCGGCCTCTGATTGGAGCATGTGGTGCTCCGGGCCATCATGGATATCAGCGCGCGTGCGATCTCATTAGCGGATAGGCCTCCAACGGGGCCATTCGGGTCACCAGTGTTCGCACGCGCCGGGAAGACCGATCCTCCATCTCGTCTCATCCTCTCGCAGACCTCGGCGGGTAAGGGGTGTTGCTACGTCATCGATAGCTCCTCATTTCGCACTGTTCCTTTGTTCGTGCCTGACGGCTGTTCCTTCGTCCCGGCCTGCGCGTGCAGGCGCGCCGCGCGCAAGGGGTCGTCAAGGCTGGCCGTCGCGCTTGCCTTGCCTCTCGCTCCAGCGTTGCCAGGCCACGCCTTGACGGGCCCGAGCACGGCGCGAGGATCAAGCGGGTCGGGACGCCATCGCATCTCTCTTGACGCACTCGAAGGCGCGCCCCTTGTTGAGAACCGCCCAGGCGATGCGGGCGAGCTTGTTGGCAAGCGCAATCGCCAGCACGTTGTGGTGCAATCGTTTCTTGGCGGCCTCAATCCAAGATTTGAGGCCATAGCGCTCCCACTGCTTTGATCTCACCAACACGACCCACGCGGCCTGCACGAACAGAACACGCAGGTAGCGATTGCCGCGCCTCGATATGCTGCCGAGGATCGTGCGGTCGCCTGTCGATATCTGCTTCGGCACCAGTCCGAGCCAGGCGCCGAAGTCGCGGCCTTTCGAGAACACGTCTCCGCTGCCGATCGCGGCCACCATCGCGCTCGAGATGATCGGTCCAATGCCGGGCACCGTCATCAGCCGGGTGCAGGCCTGATCCTGACGGGCCAGCGCTTCAATCTCGCCGGAGAGGCCCGCGATCCGCTCATCCAGCCGGTGCCAGTCTCCTGCCAAGTCCTCGATGATGCGCAACATGCGGGGCGAGAGGACATCGGTGCGCGTCGCCAGGATGCCCGGCAACTCGGCGCGCAGGTAACGCAGTCCTTGCCGCACCGCAACGCCTCGCCTCGCTCCAACAGGAAGGCGCGGATCTGATTGATGATGCCGGTCCGTTGACCGACCAGTCGCTCGCGCACACGGTGCAGCGCCTGCAGGTCGAGCTGCTCGGCGGTCTTGGTCGCGACGAACTTCATGGTCGGGCGCTGCACCGCCTCGGCGATTGCTTCCGCATCGCGGAAGTCGTTCTTCTGTCCCTTCGAATACGGGCGTACGTACTTCGCCGGCATTAGACGGGCATCGTGACCAAGCATCTGCAGCTTGCGACTGAGATGATGCGCGCCGACGCAGGCCTCCATGCCAATCAGGCACGGCGGCAAGTTGGCGAGCCGTGCTTCCACCTGCCGGCGTGACCACTTCTGCCGCAACACGATGGCTCCGCGTTGATCGTGGCCCACGATGTGGAACGAGTTCTTGCCGATATCGATGCCGGTCACGGCGACCGCTGAGTTGAGCTTCTGGGACATGGCGTGCTCCTTGTCTGGGCGTCCCCTGACCAGCTTATCGCTGGTGGGGCAGGAGCACGGCCGGACCATTCCATTAGCGGATTTCGGAGCATCTCTACATGAGTACGCGGAGGTCACAAAAACAGGACTTGACCTCGGCGATGCTGCGCACGCCGCCCGGTCAGGCCCGTCACTTGTTCGCCGCGTGGAGGGCAGCGATCGTGTCCTTCAATTTTCCCAGCACGTCCAATGTGGCGTCTGCGCTTGTATACGGGGCGTAGCGGAAGACATAGATGCCTTTGTTCTTCAGGACCGTGATGGACGTCAAATGGAGATGTGTCTTGTCGCCGTCAGTTGGCGTACGCATTTTCATAATCCGCGCCGCGTAACATGCCGTGTCGTCTTCGGCCATAACTCCGACGAACTCCTGGCTGTTCACTTTTACATTTGCCACCGCGCCCTCGATTTTCGACTTTACGTCGGGCACTGCGGCTGAGCCGAACTCATTGCCCTTTGCACGCAGCAGCGCGCACATCGTATGAATGAACGCCTTTGGCGAGGCGACCACTTCAGTCATGTTGGCGATGCTCGTTTGGAAGTGCACACGGTCGTCCGGAAGCGGCCGCTTGCCCGCCCGCCAGTCGGCAAGCTGCTGGCAAGCGGCAGACATACCGAACAGCCTGGCGGCTTCCTTTTCGGAGGCCGCGCCGAACTCCGTCAGCGCGCGGTTGTCGGCCGGGTGACCGGGCGACAGATCGCAAAAGCCCGCCGGAGCCGGAAGCTTGATCGATACGCCCCCCATCGAT
>DASRAF010000279.1:0-2209 GCA_035638295.1 Pseudolabrys sp. | reverse complement strand
CGAGCTCGCGCAGGTGCCCTATCGGGGCGCGGGGCCGGTGATAGCGGACCTGATCAGCGGGCAAGTCGTCATGGGCATGGTGGCTCTAACCAGCCAGTCGCTCGAATTTCACCGGTCCGGAAAGCTGCGGATTCTCGCCGTGACTAGCCCCGAGCGTCTCATCGCCGCGCCCGAGCTTTCGACGGTGGCGGAGGCGGGCTTCCCTGGCCTGACCAATCAATCGACGATCGGGCCGGTCGCTCCGGCAGGAACGCCGAAGCCGATCATCGAGCAGATCGCGCAGGCGGTACGCACGGCGCTCGCGGAACCGGCCTACCAGCAGAAGTTGATCGAGTCAGGCTTCGAAGCCAGTCCCGACACAACGCCCGAGAAATTCCGGCGTCGCCTCGAAGCCGATGTTGTTTTCTGGACGCCAGTAGTGGAGGCGATCGGGTTGAAGATCAACTGACCAAAGCGCGCCAATCATGCAGTGTCAGGGAAGCCTCATGAAACTTCCCCGCCGAAATTTTCTCCATCTTGCAGCGGGCGCTGCCGCGCTGCCGGCCATGTCGCGCATCGCTTGGGCGCAAGCCTATCCGACGCGGCCGGTGCGCATCGTTCTCCCATTTGCACCCGGTGGCGTGAACGACATTACTGCGCGCCTCATTGGTCAGTTGCTGACGGAGCGGCTCGGTCAGCAATTCCTCATCGAGAACCGTACCGGCGGTGGTGGCAATATCGGTATAGAGGCGGTCGTGCGTTCGCCGGCAGACGGCTATACGCTCCTCGTGGTCGGCACTACCGCAGCAATCAATGCAACACTGTTCGAAAAACTCAACTACAACTTCATTCGTGATATTGCGCCGGTTGCGAGCATCATCCGTGTGCCGCATGTCATGCAGGTGAATCCATCGCTTCCTGTCGCAACTGTTCCCGAGTTCATCGCCTACGCGAAGGCCAATCCCGGCAAGATCAGCATGGGTTCGGGCGGCAATGGGAGCCCGGCTCACGTTACCGGTGAACTGTTCAAGATGATGACAGGCGTTAATCTGACACATGTGCCATATCGCGGCGCGGGACCCGCGATCACTGATCTGCTCGGCGGGCAAATCCAGGTAACATTCACCGACATGGCGGCATCAATCGAATACATCAGGGCTGGTAAGCTGCGCGCCTTGGCAGTAACCACGGCGACCCGGTCAGAGGCACTGCCGGATATTCCCACTGTAGGCGATTTCGTGAGCGGTTTCGAGGCGAGCCAGTGGGTTGGCCTCTGTGCGCCCAAAAACACGCCGCCCGAGATCATCGGAAAGCTCAATACGGAGATCAATACGGGGCTCGCCGATCCCAGGTTGAAGGCACGGTTCGCCGACTTAGGCGGCACGGTGCTTCCCGGCTCGCCCGCCGACTTCGGCAAACTCATCGCCGACGACACCGAGAAATGGGGCAAGGTGGTGAAGTTGTCGGGTGCAAAGCCGGAGTAACGGGCCGCGACGTTCCATAAATTCCGTTCCGCGAAAGCGTCCACATGGCGAGTGCTCCCTTTCAAGATTGGTTTTGCGGCACGGTAACGGCTTTCAGAATTTTACCTGCGGTCAGCCGGCAGCACTCCAGAGCGTGAAGTAGTCACAGACCGCGCGATGGAAGCGTGGTACCATCCCTCCATTGCATGAATGACCCCCAACTGGAGGGTCACATGACAAGCCACATCGGACGACGAAAATTCTTAGCCACGTTCGGCGGCGCGGCTGTTGCATGGCCGCTCGTAGCGCGCGCACAACACCCGATACCGGTGATCGCGTTCCTCAACACCGCGTCGCCTGATGGGTATACGGAGAGTCTGCGTCTCATCAGCCAGAGTCCCCAGTTAGCCACAGGAGCCGATTTATGAAGCGTCGCGATGTCCTTCGACTCCTTGCCGGCGCGATGATGACAGTGCCTTGCGGTGCCTCTGCACAGACGCCTGCAAAGACCTATCGGCTGGCGTCGCTTACGGCGGGCAGTCCGGTTCCAGTTAACAGCCCCAACGGTGCGATGCTTTTTTCAGCGCTGGCGAAGAACGGTTATTCGCTTGGGCAAAACCTCGAATATCAACCTTACGGGGCGGCGATGCAGATCGCCTTGCTGCCGCAACTGGCCAAGGACATTGCCACGAATAAGGTCGATGCTGCGGTCGTCCTGGGGCATCCAGCCGCAGCGGCTCTGAAGGACACGGGAATTCCAACAGTGG
>DASRAF010000278.1:0-14846 GCA_035638295.1 Pseudolabrys sp. | reverse complement strand
CTGCGGCAATCACCGCCGTAGCTCTGTCCGACATATTGTCTCCCCGCGCGACGTTATTTTTGCGGGGCCGCGCGCATATTGCCCCAAGGATCGGCTTTTTGTTGCTTGACGTCCGGCAGTCTGCTCATCGTGGACTGGTAGGCGTCGTCGGTATCCTTCTGAAAGGCCCGTTTCTCCTGAATCTTCGCCTTGTCTTTATCGCTCATGCCGGCGGGCGCCGAAGCATGCTGCGCATAGGCCGATGTGGCCTGCATCAGGAGCGCGGCCGCGCCCACCACGATCAAGAACGAGAACGGGGGACGTTTTGCTTTTTTATCGGGCCGGATGGTGGACGGCGAAGTCAGGGGTGAGTGCATGGTCAGCTACCGCATGGCTATGGAAGGACCTTACTATCACACGGCAGCTCCGATGTCCGTCAAGGATGATGAACGGACTTTGCGCAGGTCTGGGACACCGTCTAATCCTTGCGAAATATCCTAAGTATTGTTCGTGCAACGAGCCAAAAGAGGCCAAGTACAACCGCAAGAAGTACGAACGTTTCCGCTAGGGCCAGGGCGGAATAGATCAACGCCACGGCGGAATGAATTAAGGACATTGCGGTGGGATCGGTCTGGCGAGGAATTCTTGCGCCGATTACCTGCCACAATGGGCAAAGTCTTGTCGATCCAGGACAAGAATTTGATAATTGCTGCCATCGCACGCAGTGGACATCGCGGTGCATTTCAAAGGAGGCCGGTGTGGCAGTGAGGATCGAAAAGAACGGAATGGTCTGGACGGTGATCCATGACCGGCCGGAAGCCCGGAATGCAATGGACCCGTCAAGCGCAGATGCATTGAGCGCGGCGTTCCTTGAATTCGATGCCGACAGGAAAGCGTCGGTTGCCGTGTTCTACGGGGCAGGCGGAGCGTTCTGTGCCGGGTGGGATCTCAAATACGTCAGCACACTGAACGCCGACTATCCGCTTGGCGAGCTCGACATCCCCACAATCGGTCCTCAAGGCAACGGGGGGGAAATTCCACGCGGGCCCCTGGGCCCTTCTCGCCTCGAGTTGGACAAGCCGGTCATCGCCGCAATCGAGGGCCCCGCTGTCGCCGGCGGCATGGAGCTGGGCCTGTGGTGCGATTTTCGCGTGATGGCGAAGGAGTCCTATTTCGGCGTCTATTGTCGTCGCTGGGGCGTGCCATTGATCGACGGCGGAACGGTGCGCTTGCCACGTATCGTTGGCCAGGGTCGCGCATTGGAAATTATTCTGACCGGACGGAAAGTGCCGGCCGAAGAATGCCTGCACATTGGCCTATGCGAATACGTGACCCCCAAAGGAGGTGCGCGCGCAAAGGCAGAAGAATTGGCGCAGGAGATTGCACGGTTCCCACAGGTCTGCGTGCGGGCAGACCGCCGCTCGGCGATCAAGAGTCATGGCCTCACGGTCCGCGAGGCGCTGATTCAGGAATGGTACAATGGACGCGAAGCCTTGATTGAAGACGGCGTTGCCGGTGCCGCGCGCTTCAAGGATGGTCTCGGTCGACACGGCGACTTCGCGAAGATCCGATAGATAGCTGGAGCGTCCCTAAAACAAAGAGCCCCAATCCGCCTTCCGCGCGCGTTTGAACAGCGCGCCGTGGCGGCGCGAGACCACCTGATCGCCCGCCGATCCGTCGGGCCGGCACAGCTTCAAGGTCGTATGACCGCCGGCTGTGCGGGGGCGAGCAATGACTCGCGCCCCGACATGCGTTGCCGATTTTTGCGAAACCGCTAGATAGCTGAATTTCTCGTCCTCCCAGGGAACGTCCGCGCGCTTGGTTTGCCGATGGACGCGCGAGCGGGCAACGCGCACGGCGAAATGACACCAGTCCGGCGCCTCGAGCGGGCACGGATGCGTATGCGGGCAGGGCGCGATCACATGCGCGCCGGCTTCAATCAGCTGGCCGCGCGCGGCAAGAATCCGCTGCCACCCGGCCGGCGTTCCCGGTTCGACGATTACAAGAGTGTCTGCAGTCTGCGCCCAGAGGCGTTGCAACACAGAATGCCGGACCTTGGGGGAAAGTTCGTTGAGGACATAGGCCAGAGTGACAAGGTCGCGCGTTCCACAATCGACGGCGTCAATGGCGGCATCCGCGACGCGCCAGGTGACGTGCGGCATCTCAAGCCCAGCCGCGAGTCGTTCACCATAGGCACGAAATTCAGGACTTGCTTCGACAAGCACGGCATCGGCGAGTCCGGGCCAGCATTCAGACGCAGCCCACAGCGCAGTGCCCGGTCCGGCGCCGATATCAAGCGCGGTCTTTGGCGCAAAATCCGGGCGAGCCTCCGCTACGGCGTCTAAGCTCGCGCGGACGGCCGCGTAGGTCGCCGGCAGACGCACCGCGAGATAGGCGAGCGCATCGCGATCGCTTATAGCGTGAGGTTTCGTGTCATGCCGCTCGTCACGGTAGCGTTGTGAAAGGGCTTCTGCCGTCGCTGCAAGACCAGACAGTGCCGTGCCCTCAAGCAACTCATCGACAGCGCGGCGCAGGAGAGGCGGAAGGTCCATCGATCACCGTCGCCGGCAAAAATCCGGCTGCCTTCTAGAACAAATGGATGATAAACCGGTTGTATGCGCCTGACGATCAACTGCGACATGGGCGAGGGGTTCGGCCTTTACCGGCTCGGCGACGATGCGGCGATGATGCGCCACATCGATCTCGCCAATGTCGCCTGCGGATTTCACGGTTCGGATCCGACGATCATGCGCGAGACGGTTCGTCTTGCGATAAAGCACAAGGTGAAAGTTGGCGCCCATCCGTCGCTGCCCGATCTGCAAGGCTTCGGCCGCAGGGCGATGGTCATTGCGCCCGCGGAAGTGACCGATCTCGTGACGTACCAGGTCGGTGCATTGAAAGCCTTTCTGGATGCCGCAGGTCTTCCGTTGAACCACGTGAAGCCGCACGGGGCGCTCTATGGCATGGCGGCACGTGACGGGAAAATCGCCTCGGCGATTGCCGACGCGGTGCTGCCGTTCGGCGTGCCTATTCTCGGAATGGCGTTCACCGCGCACGAAACCGCCTACCGCGACAAGGGCGTCGAACTGATCCCGGAATTCTATGCCGATCTTGAATATGATGGAGACGGCAACCTGATCCTCAGCCGCGTCCACGACGCGGTCGATCCAGCGAAAGCTGCAGCGCGCGTGCTGCGCGTTATGCAGGACCATGCGGTCACGACGACTGCCGGACGGGACATTCCCGTCAAAGCCGCGACGGTCTGTGTGCATTCCGATACGCCCTCGGCGGTCGCTATTGCTGCCGAACTTGACCGGGTTCTTCGCCAGGCCCCGGTCAAACCGTGATAATTGCAGCCCTTATTCGGCTCTTGTGATGCCAAATTTGTTAGATAGCTGCCTGCCGATGACAGGTTTACCGCTGATACGCGTGATTGCGCTCCTGGGCACACTGTCGGGGGCCGTTGCGCTATCCGGATGCACTTCACAAGAGGCCGCCAGCCGCTTTTTGGTCGAGCCTGACCGCTACGTCCTCTACAACTGCTCCGAGATCGCGACGGCGTCGCAAGCCAATATGGCGCGGCAACGCGAGCTCGAGGGGTTGATGGCAAAGGCCGGCACCAGCGCCGGCGGCCAGCTCGCCAGCGGGATGGCCTACGCGCCGGAATACAATCAGTTGCGCGGGGAGATGGTGCAGCTGCGCAAGGCCGCGGACGACAAGAATTGCAGGACTGGACCCGGTGCTCCTGCGCCGAGGAGCGGTGTGCCCGTTCCGACGCGCTAGGGTCCCGGGCGGCCAGATCGTCCAGCAATCAGCGGAACTTTTTTCCGGCGTGGAACTTGTTCGCGTGGGCCCGCCACAGACCGTGGCCCTAAATGGGGGCGAGCATGGGTATTTTGATAAGCATTCTCATAACCTTCCTTGTCATCGTCCTAGTTCTTTATCTGATCAACATGCTGCCGATCGACGGCCGGGCGAAGCAGATCGTCCGCGTGATCGTGATCATCATCGGCGTTCTGTCGTTGCTGAAATATCTCGCGGTCTACTAGCGGCCTTGAGCCTGATTCCACGCAACCGCAAAGCGTTGCCGATGACACTGACCGAGGACAGCGCCATCGCCGCGGCGGCGATGATCGGCGAAAGCAGCAGACCGAAGGCGGGATAGAGAACGCCCGCGGCCACCGGCACGCCGAGCGCATTGTAGATGAATGCGAAAAACAGGTTCTGCCGTATGTTGCGCATTACGGCTTGCGAAAGCACGCGCGCTTTCACGATTCCCGTGAGGTCGCCTTTCAGCAAAGTGACGCCGGCACTTTCAATCGCCACATCGGAGCCCGTTCCCATGGCGATCCCGACTTCGGCGGCGGCGAGCGCCGGCGCATCATTGACGCCGTCGCCGGCCATGGCGACCGTGCGGCCCTCGCGACGCAATTTTTCGACGACGGCACCCTTCTGATCGGGCAGCACTTCCGCCTCGACCTCGTTGATGCCCAGCTGGCGCGCGACCGCCTGCGCCGTGGTGCGGTTGTCGCCGGTCAGCATGACCACGTGAACGCGATCGGCGGCCAGGGCCTTCAGCGCGTCCGGCGTGGTTTGTTTTATCGGATCGCCAATGGCGATGACGCCAGCCGCTTTGCCATCGATTGCGAGGAAAATAGCGGTCGCGCCATCGCCGCGCAGGCGTTCCGCTCCCTCGCGCAGGGAAGACGTGTCGATACTCAGCTCGGAAAGAAAACGCGTGTTGCCGAGCGCGACTTTTTTGCCCTCGACCGTCCCGGTGACGCCTTTGCCCGCCGTTGAATCGAAGTCGCTCGCCGGCGCAAGTTCGAGCTTCCGCTCGGCCGCAGCGATCAAAATCGCTGCCGCGAGAGGATGTTCGCTGCCGCGCTCAACGCTCGCCGCAAGCGTCAGGACCTGCGCTTCATCAAATCCGGGCGCGGGGCCGACCGCTACCACCTTCGGCTTGCCTTCGGTCAGCGTACCGGTCTTGTCGATGACCAGCGTGTCGATCCTTTCCATTCGCTCCAGCGCTTCGGCGTTCTTGATCAATACGCCGGCCTGCGCGCCGCGCCCGACACCGACCATGATCGACATCGGCGTCGCGAGGCCAAGCGCGCAGGGGCAGGCGATAATGAGAACGCTCACGGCCGCCACCAGCCCATGCGCGAAGCGCGGCTCCGGACCGAACATCGCCCAGGCTGCGAAGGCTGCGATTGCCACCGCAATCACGGCCGGCACGAACCAGGCCGAGACCTGATCGGCCAGACGCTGGATGGGCGCGTGGCTGCGCTGGGCTGAAGCCACCATCTGCACGATCTGCGACAGCAGCGTATCGCGCCCGATCTTGTCGGCGCGCATGTCGAAGCTTCCGCTCTTGTTGAGCGTTCCGCCGATCACGGGCGAATCCTTCTCCCGCGTGACGGGCATGGACTCGCCGGTGATCATCGACTCGTCGATGGCCGAGCGGCCTTCCAGCACGACGCCATCGACCGGGACTTTGTCGCCCGGACGTACCCGCAAGCGATCGCCGGCGTGGATCTCGTCGAGAGGAACCTCTTCATCGCTGCCGTCGTCCTTGACGCGGCGCGCGGTCTTTGGCGCGAGGCCGAGGAGGGCGCGGATCGCACCCGATGTTGCTTCGCGCGCACGCAATTCGAGAACCTGACCCATCAACACAAGGACGGTAATGACGCTAGCAGCTTCGAAATACGTCGACGGCGCGCCACTATGGGTGCCGCGGAACGCTTGCGGAAAAATGCCCGGCAAGACGGTGGCAACGAGGCTGTAGGCATAGGCAACGCCAGTGCCCATCGCGATGAGCGTGAACATGTTCAGGTTGCGGGTCATGAGCGACTGCGAACCGCGCACGAAGAAAGGCCAGCCGGCCCACAGAACGATCGGCGTGGCGAAAGCAAACTGCACGTAGTTCGAGAGCGTCGGATCGACCCAGTTGTGGGCACCCGCGATATGCGCGCCCATTTCCAAAACGAACACAGGGATCGTGAGCGCAAGACCGATCCAGAACCGGCGCGTCATGTCGACAAGCTCGGGGTTCGGTCCGGTGTCGCTGCCGGCGAGTTCCGGCTCGAGCGCCATACCGCAGATCGGGCAGGAGCCCGGACTGACCTGCCGGATCTGCGGGTGCATCGGGCAGGTATAGATCGTGCCTTCGGCGACGGGCTCAGGCTGGCGCAGGTCGAGATACTTTTGCGGATTGCTTATGAATTTCGTCCGGCAGCCGGCCGAGCAGAAATAATAGGTATGGCCCTGATAATCCGCGCGGTGCGTGACGTTATGCGGATCGACCGTCATGTCGCACACGGGATCGACCGCGCGGCCTGCCGGTGCATGGTCGTGATGACACCCGTGGTGATGCTCTGCCGTCACGCCTGCACCTTGTCTCCAATACCCCCAGGGGGTATATAGACGTCATGGCAAAGGACAGCAAGGCGGCAACGCTCAAGCGGCTCAACCGCATTGAAGGCCAGGTGAGGGGCCTCGCCCGCATGGTCGAGGACGAACGCTATTGCATCGACATAGTGACGCAGATCGGTGCGGTCCGCGCCGCGCTGCGGCGTGCCGAAGAAGAAATCCTGCTGGATCATGTTGCGCATTGTGTCGATCACGCGATCAGGAGCGGCAACAAGGCCGATCAGCGGCGCAAGGTCGCCGAACTGATGGATGTGATGGGCCGAGCGGCGCGCTAGCCGAATTTCTTCCGCGCCAGCGCCACGCCCTTGCCGAGCGCAATCAGCTTCGCTTCGGCGATGTCGCGCCTCATCGGCGCCATACCGCAATTGGTGCAGGCGACAATCTTTTGCTTGGGAACGAACTTCATCACCTCGGCGATGATTTGCTCGACCTGTTGCGGGGTCTCGACCTTGTCGCTCGCAACATCGATCACGCCGATCAGCACGTCCTTGCCTTCGAGCAGCGACAGAAGCTTGAGCGGAACGTGTGAGTTGATGCACTCGACCGAAACCTGGCCGATACGGCTTTTTGCCAGCGCGGGAAAAATCTCCTCGTACTGACGCCATTCGTTGCCGAGCGAATTCTTCCAGTCGATATTCGCTTTGATGCCGTAGCCGTAACAGATGTGCACGGCGGTGGTGCATTTCAGGCCGTCGATCGCGCGATGCAGCGCCTCGATTCCCCAGCCGGAAACCTCGCTCATGAACACGTTGAATGCCGGCTCGTCGAACTGGATGACATCGACGCCGTCTTTTTCGAGTGCGCGCGCTTCCTGATTGAGCAGGTCGGCGAAAGCCATCGCCATCTTGATCTTGTCTCCGTAATGCGCGTCGGCGATCGTATCGGAAATCGTCATCGGGCCCGGCATCGTGATCTTCAGTTTGTGGTGGGTGTGCGCGCGGGCAAAGCGGGCTTCCGTCTGGTGCACGCGGCCTTTGAGTCTCAGCTCGCCGCGCACGACGGGCACCATCGCCTTGTAGCGGTCGGCGCGGATTCCCATCTCGACTTTGTGCGCGAAGTCGATCCCGTCCACGAATTCAAGAAACCCGTGCACGAAGTGCTGACGCGACATTTCTCCGTCACATACGATGTCGATGCCTGCATCCTCCTGCCATTTGATTGCAAGCAATGTTGCGTCGAGCTTGGCGGCGGCGAGTTCATCGCCTTGCAGTCGCCACTGCGGCCACAACTTGTTCGGCTCCGCAAGCCAGGATGGCTTCGGCAGACTGCCTGCGACGGTCGATGGAAAGATCATGCTGGAACGGTCTCGTAGCGCTGCGGTGGCCGCCAACTATAGAGCCAATCGTAGCGCTCGCGCAGTCTCTCTCCGCCTATGGCCCGCATCGCCAGATTGCGCACAAAGGCCTCCGGTCCGCTTCGCCCATAAATACGATCCTGACGGCGGGAGAATTGTTGGGCACGCGCAGTGCGGTGCCAGCGGGCGCCTTCATAGGCCCGCAGCGCGTCGGCCGGATCGTCGATATATTTCTCCAGCATATCTGCGAGTACGACGGCGTCCTCGATCGCCATGCTCGCGCCCTGAGCGAGGAACGGCATCATCGGGTGGGCGGCGTCCCCGATAAGGGTGACGGGGACCTTCGATCCGCGGAACGGATCCTTGCGGTCATACAGCGCCCATTTCAGCCAGCGGTCGGGAACGGCGATCAGCGCTCGCGCCTTCTCCGACCAAGCCCAGCGGGCGAAATGCCGGAGAATTTCGGCGCGATCGCCGGAGGCGGACCAGCCGATCTCGTTCCATTCGTCGTGCACGATGCCGACAATATTGATGAGCGTGCCGGACTTGACCGGATAGTGGACGAGATGCGCGTCCTGACCGAGCCAAAGATGCACCAGTGGCGCACGAAATTCCTCCGGCACTGCGTCGGCTTGAACGAGCGCGCGCCAGGCCGTGCGGTGCCGAAACGTCGGCCGGGGCAGCCGCCGCAGGCGGGAGGCGACGTTCGACCAGATCCCGTCGGCTCCGATCAGTGCGATCCCGCGTTCGTCGAGCATCTGCGAACCACGCTTGCCGAGCACGCTGACGCCTCTGCCATGCGCGGCGAAATCCTCGATGCGCGTGCCGAGTTCGAGCGCTATGTCGCGCTCGTTGCGGACGGCGTCGACGAGCGCCAATTGCAGATCGCCGCGATGGATCGACCAATAGGGTGCGCCGAAACGCCGTTCCACTTCGTCACCCAGGGGGATGCGCACGACTTCACGCGCGGACCCGCCCGACATCACGCGGATCGCCTGTGGTGCGACTGCAACCGACGCAAGACGCTCGCGCAGCCCGAGTGCGATCAGGACGCGGCTGCCGTTCGGCGAGAGCTGCACGCCGGCTCCCGTCTCTTCAAGTTTTCCGGTTTGTTCGTAGACGGTCACGCGGATTCCGGCGCGCGCGAGCGCCAGCGCAGCCGTCAACCCGGCTATGCCGGCTCCGGCGATGATGACATGACGCGGCTGCGCCATGGTCGGAATTCCCAATGCAGGTTTAGGCGGTGGCAGATAGAGGCAGCGCGCACTCAGGCGGGCGCGCCACATGCAGATCAAGCTCTGAGTTGAAGCGATAGAGCGTCGAGCAGTAGGGGCAGATGATTTCCTTGTCCTCGCCGATGTCGAGGAAAACGTGCGGATGGTCATGCGGCGGCGTTGCCCCGACACACATGAATTCCTTAGCGCCGATTTCGATCACCGGAACGCCTGGATCATTGTGGAAGTGGGGGACGACGTGTTCCGCCATGGAAACTCCTCGTGCTGGCCGCGGTCGGCGACGAAATTTCGGACGACACCATAGCGAGGCGGCCCGGCGATGCCTAGCTCAATCACAGAATTCAGCCATCGGTGCCGTGGAAACGCCTTGGTTCGTGGGCACAGAGCGGGAAGATCGGAATCTGTGGAGCCGGACCGTTGGAACAGCCCGCCATAATGCGCCCCCCCCGAATCGGGCCGGCTGTCGCGGCTGTGTTTCTGCTTGGGCTTGCCGCTCTTTATGCGGTGCCGCGCGCGGTCGATGCGTTCTATGGCCTCGACGATCCGTCCCGCATTGCCAACCAGGCGCTGGATTACAAATTCGACGCTGCCGTAGCGGGACGCGAGATCGAGGCGGCGCTGGCCGCCAATGACGTCGATCTCGCCCAGAGCTTTGTCGATCTGGCCGGGACCCGCAATGTGGCGATTGATCCTGTACTGCAGGAAAAGGTGACGAGCGCGACCGCCGAGGCCGCAACGACCAGCCACAAGGCGAAAAGCTTCGCCCGCGGTCTGATCACCGGCCAGCCCGACGATATGGCTGCGCTCGCGGGAACCGCTGCTGGCGATCTCTTCGTGTTTGGCGATATCCGCGATGCTTTGCGCGAAGGAAAGCGGCTCGCCGCTGGCGAAGAGGCAGACGAGCTGGTGCTTGGGCTCGCCTGTGTCGGCATCGCGATCACCGCCGGCACTTATCTCACGTTCGGCGCTGCAGCGCCGGCGCGCGCCGGCCTGACGCTTGTGAAAGTCGCGCGGAAGACCGGAAGTCTTGGCGCCGAGCTCGCCGGCAATATTGGTCGCATGGTGCGCCAGGCGGGTTTCTCGGGCGCAAACCCCGTACTGGCAGTGCGCGTTGCGCGCGATTTCGTGAAGGTCGAGCGCGCGGGCGGTCTGCTTAACCTTGCGCGCGATGTCGGCCGTGTCGCACGCGCCGCGGGTGGCCGCGCGGCATTCGATGGCCTGAAAGTGGCGAAAGAGCCGGCCGACGTGACGCGCGTCGCAAGGCTTGCGGAAAAAGAAGGAAGCCGCACGCGGGCCATTCTCAAACTCGTCGGTCGCGGCGCGATAACGCTCGCCGCGCTCGCTTTCGACGCAGGCGTCTGGCTTATCGGTGCTCTGTTCGCGGTGTTCGGTTTCGTGTCCGCGCTCAAGAGCGCAACCGAAAGGATGGTCCTGCGTTATTTCCGCCGCCGAGAGAAACGCAGGCTGAAGCAAAAGCAGCCAATTGCTGTCGCTCTCGCGCAGGGCTAAACATCCGCGCATGCCTAGCTTCAGAAATGGAAAAGTCGAGATCGCCTATCTCGACGAAGGTGAGGGCGAGCCGATCGTGCTCATCCATGGCTTCGCGTCGACCAAAGAAGTGAATTGGCTGCTCACCGGCTGGTTTGCGACACTCACCAAAGCTGGCCGGCGTGCAATTGCGCTCGACAATCGCGGCCACGGTGCATCCACCAAGCTTTACGATCCTGCCGACTACCACAGTGCGGTCATGGCCGGAGATGTTCGCGCGCTGCTCGATCATCTTGAGATCGAACGCTCCGACCTGATGGGCTATTCGATGGGCTCGCGCATAGCCGCCTTTCTGTCGGTCGCGCACCCAGCGCGCGTGCGTTCGGCGATTCTCGGCGGGCTTGGCATTCGCCTCGTGGACGGCGTCGGGCTTCCGGAGAGCATTGCCGAAGCGCTCGAGGCTCCGACCGTCGCCGACGTGAAAGATCCGACGGGCCGCACCTTCCGCGTTTTTGCCGAACAGACGAAATCCGATCTGCGCGCGCTCGCCGCCTGTATCCGCGGCTTGCGGCAGACTTTGAGCCGCGCGGAGGTCGCCACGATCGTGGCCCCGGTGATGGTTGCCGTTGGTACGACCGACAAGGTGGCAGGCAATGCCCAGGAATTGGCCACGCTCATTCCGGGGGCATGCGCGCTCGATATTCCCGGCCGCGACCACATGCTTGCGGTGGGCGACAAGGTCTTCAAAACCGCTGTTATCGATTTCCTTAATCAACGCGCATGAGCCATGCGCCGGACGCTGGTCCGGCGTGCTTTCGCCTGTTTCGAACTCTTTGTCACTCTTTGGCACACTTGGCGGCTGCGAAAATGTGATAAAAGACCTATGTGGGGATCGAGAGACGCCAGGAGTACGTCGTTCATGGCTCAATATCAGACGCGGCCCGCGCGGGCCCTTGATAAGGTCGATCCGGTCTGGGCGCGCATCCGCAGCGAAGCGGAGGACGTCGCACGCCGCGAGCCAGAGCTCGCCACCTTCATCTACGAGAACATCCTGCACCACGACACGCTCGAGGCTGCGATCGCCCACCGCGTCAGTCAGCGGCTCGACCACGCCGACGTCTCCGCCGACCTCATTCGTCAGGCCTATCACGATGCGCTGGAAGATGAGCCGTCGCTCGGCGAGGCGTTTCGCGCCGACATCGTCGCCACGGTGGACCGCGATCCGGCGACCAGCCGCTTCATAGAGCCGGTGCTCTATTACAAAGGTTTCCATGCGATCCAGACGCACCGCCTTGCGCACTGGCTCTACGGCAAATCCCGCAAGGATTTTGCGCTCTACCTGCAAAGCCGTTCGTCATCGGTATTCCAGTGCGACATCAATCCGGCTGCGAAAATCGGTCGCGGCATTTTCCTCGACCATGCGACGGGTCTTGTCGTGGGCGAGACGGCGGTGATCGAGGATGACGTTTCGATCCTGCATGATGTGACACTTGGCGGTACCGGCAAGGAGCACGAGGACCGTCATCCGAAGATCCGGCGCGGCGTTATGATCGGCGCGGGCGCGAAGATTCTCGGCAATATCGAGGTCGGCCATTGCGCGCGCATCGCGGCCGGCTCGGTTGTAATCAAATCGGTACCGAACAATGTCACTGTCGCCGGCGTTCCGGCGAAAGTCGTGGGCGAGGCCGGCTGCCCTGAGCCGTCCCGCACCATGGACCAGATGCTCTACGGCATTATGCTCGACGGTTGACGGATCGCTTGCGCCGGGCTGTCCGATCAGGCAAAGACGTTGCCTTGAGATGAGGAGCGGCCCGTGGACGCCCAGGAAGTCCGAAAAATCGACGGGTATTTGAAAAAGCTGTTCGGCAATGCGCAGATCCGCGTCGTGCCGAAATCCTCCGATACCGCTGAAATTTTCGTTGGCGCAGATGATCTTGGCGAGCTCACCGTCGATGAAGACGAGGGCGAGCGTTCCTACAATTTCCGCATGGTGATCCAGATCGGCAACGACTCGAGCATCCAGCCGGTGCCGACGCTCAATGCCTACCTACGCAACAAATTCGCCAACGACAATATCCGTGTCGTGCCGCGCCCGAAAAAGACGGACTCGCTTGAAGTTTATATCGGCGAAGAATTCATCGCGGTCCTGTTTCTCGAGATCGAGAAAGACCGCCGGTCGTATATACTTGAGCTGCCGATCCTCGACGTCGATCTGGTGGACTGATTTTCCGCAATTGTCGCGGATTTGTCATGGCCGGGCCTGTCCCGGCGATCTCGTTTAGGAAGGCACTGCTTCGCCACATGAATCGGGGTGGCCGGGACAAGCCCGGCCGTGACGCCGGAAAGCAAGGTCACTTCGTTTCTGGATGCAGCCTGGCGATCAGGCGATCGATTCCGCTGGCGACGTCCGACCAGTTGTCCAGCCAGTCGCGCGGAAAGCGCAGGGTGACGTCGGCCTTGCCGATGCGCCGCTCCAGGAGGCAGGTGCCGGAGTTCGTGACGCCTTTTTGCGAGCAGCGCGCCAGGAAATGCTCGGGCGCGTTCGGCTCGAAGACCAGATCTTCGCCCTGATAGGGCGTTTCGCTGCGAAATCCGCGGAACGTCAAACCGGGCGGACCGGCAACCGGTTCGGCTACCAGATAGCGCGGATAAATGGTCTGTAGGCGCTCCATCAGGGGCAGGGTGGTCTCTCCGGACGCAATGGTGACGAACAGACGCTCGTTGGGATCAATCGGCGCCCCGACCGTCGGCTTGATCGCATGATCAGGCGGCGTAAGGCTCGGCCACATGTAAGAGAGGTCCACGCGTTCGTGCGCGCCGGGCCGCCGCTGGACGTTCATGCGGATTGCTGCCGGTTCGATATTGAACACCGTGCCTGAAACAACGATCGGCACAGTTGGCGCATTAAGAGTGACCGGGCTGTCGGGCCAGCGCGGCCACAGCACATAGGTGACATAGGCGGCGCCGAACAAGACGACAGCGCCGAAGACTATTAGCGGCGGCAGCAGCGGGCCGTGTCCGGTGCTTGGCTTGCGTCGCCGGGCACCGCGTCGTGCTCTCCGCGAACGATCTTGTGTGAGGATTGTCAGACTTCGGCTCCTGGCCCCGCGAATCGGCCGGATTATGCCACGCCAAATCGCACCCGCGGCGTTCCGGCAGATCCCCGGCGTTGACCATTCGTTGAGGATTGGCTGGCGCTCGCCCCGCACGTTTGCAACACATGCCCGCCTGTATTGCGTTGAGGTAGCTGAGTGACCGTTCGCGCTGCTGATCGGCTTTGCCGTCGCCGGCATGTGGCAGCTCGGGCTGCCGGGTCTTCACCATGCACTGGCCCCGGGGTTGCAGCCCTTGCCTCAGTCCCGCTGCTCGTCGTGTCTGCGCCGTCTCTGATCATGCGCAACACAACCCTCGGCCGTTGGCTTGAGGGCCGCCGTTTCGAGTTCGTGTTTCTGACAACGCTGATCGCCGGATTCTGGAGCCTGATGTCGGGCCTCGTACTGGTGATGACATTGCAGGCCTGCGGTTTTCTGCTCGCCTAGCCACTTTCCAGGTCAGTCCGGTTCAGGCATGTCATGGCGGTCCCGTGGCGGTGCGTGCCGATGTCGGACATGGAGACGGCCAGCAATGCCGATTTACAGGCTCGAGGGACAGGCGCCGGAATTTCCGCCCAAAGGGGAGTTCTACATTGCCGAAACCGCGGTGCTGATCGGCCGCGTGCGGCTGAAGGCCGAAGCGAGCGTCTGGTTTGGGGCAGTCCTGCGCGGCGACAATGAATGGATCGAGCTTGGCGAGCGTTCGCAGATCCAGGACAATGCCACTCTGCACACCGATCCAGGATTTCCGCTTACGATCGGGCGCGAGTGCGTGATCGGCCACAATGTCATCCTGCACGGCTGTACGGTGGGCGATAATTCCCTGATCGGCATGGGCGCAATCATGCTCAACGGAGCAAAGATTGGAAAAAATTCGCTGCTCGGTGCCGGAAGCGTCGTTACCGAAGGGAAGAGCTTTCCCGACAACTCATTGATCGTCGGCGCTCCCGCGCGCGTCATTCGTACGCTCGACGAGAAGGCCGCGGAGATGATCCGCGCCGGCGCGGACATTTACGTGCGTCGCTGGAAACACTATATGCAGCGCTTAATGCGGATCGGTTGAGAATTTTCCCGCTGCACGCAGCGGAAGCCGGTAGTGAAGTACCGTAAGTTTTGCACAGACTTTGCAGTGAATGCATCTTTTTGTGACGGCTAACACTGCGGCACCTGTCTACTGCCCCTAACTTTAACAGACCAAAAAAAGTGACGGGGAGCAGATATGGCTACCGAGAGAGACATACCTCCACTGATCGAACTGCTACGTATGGCAGCCGACCAATGGCCGAGTTCAGAACCAGGCGAGGTATCGCAAAGCGAACTATTTCG
>DASRAF010000277.1:0-2220 GCA_035638295.1 Pseudolabrys sp. | reverse complement strand
CGGTTGGAAGGCGGCATCCGAACACCCCTCCCCGCGTCTGGGTCAGCATACCGCCGAAATCCTGCGCGAGATCGGCGAAGGATAACGACTTCCCCTTGATTGCGGCGACCTGAAAGCGGAGCATCGATGCACGCCGGCGCCCGCCACCACCGGCGCCGGGAGACGTCCATGAAAATCGTTCCGTCGCTTTTCGTCTGCGCACTGTCGATTACGTCCGCTTTCGCCAACGACTTTCCCAAATTTCAAGTCGATGCGTCCTGGCCGAAACCGCTTCCCAATAACTGGATCATGGGACAAGCCGCAGGAGTCGCCGTCGATGCGCAAGACAATGTCTGGGTCATCCAGCGGCCGCGTACGCTGACCGATGATGAAAAAGCCGCGTCGTTTACCCCACCGCGCACCAAATGCTGCCTACCGGCTCCGCCGGTGATGCAGTTCGACTCCGACGGCAATCTGCTCAAGGCTTGGGGCGGACCCGGCCAAGGCTATGATTGGTTCGAGAACGAGCACGGCATTAATATCGATTACAAAGGCTTCGTCTGGGTCGGTGGCAACGGCAATAATGATGGTCATGTCCTCAAATTCACGCAGGACGGAAAGTTCGTGCTCCAGATCGGCAAGCCTGGACCTCAGACGGGCAGTGCCGATACGAGCCGTCTAGGTCGGCCAGCCGATACCGAGGTCGATCCGACAACCAACGAGGTCTTCATCGCCGACGGCTACGGCAACCACCGCGTCATCGTGTTTGATGCCGATACCGGCGCCTACAAGCGTCACTGGGGCGCCTACGGGAAGCCGCCGAGCGATGAAAAAGCCCCACCCTACAATCCTGCCGGGCCCGCACCACAGCAGTTCGCCAACCCTGTTCACTGCGTGAAGATAGCCAAAGACGGTCTCGTCTATATCTGCGACCGCCAGAACGACCGCATTCAGGTCTTCCGCAAGGATGGGACCTTCGTGAAGGAATTTTTCGTCGCCAAGGACACGCTGCAGCAAGGGTCCGTCTGGGACCTCGATTTCTGGCCGGACACCAACCAGACGTTCCTCATGAACGCGGACGGAGCCAACAACGAAGTGCGCACGCTGGTGCGCGAAAACGGCGAGGTCGTCGGTGCGTTCGGGCGCAACGGACGCAACGCCGGCGAGTTTCACTGGATTCACAACCTCGCCGTCGACAGCAAGGGCAACATCTACACGACGGAAGTCGACACCGGAAAACGCGCGCAGAAATTCCGCTATGTCGGTACGCCGCTGAAATAGGATCTACGTGACGGCGGTCGGCGCAAGTGCTTCGATATCAGTTGCGACATCGATCACGGCCGGCCGCTTCGCGGCGAGCGCCTGCGCAAGCGCGGGCGCAATATCGCTTGCGTTTTCGACACGGATACCCAGCGCGCCCATGTCTTCCGCGAGCTTTGCGAAATTCATCGGATTGTAGGTCCACAACTCACGCGCCTGCGCCGTCTGCTCGCCGCCATAGGCACGGTCGAAACCACGCTTCGACTGATTACCGCCGCCGTTGTTGTTGACGAGGGTTACTGACGCAAGATTCCAGCGCACGGCCGTCTCAACCTCGGCGATGTGGTACCAGAAGCCAGCGTCGCCTGTGAATACGACCACGGGACGCTCGGGGCATGCAGCCTTGGCGCCGATGCCGGCCGGAAAGGCCCAACCGAGATGGCCGGCGCTGCGCAGGTAGCTTTGCGCCGGTGTTCGCAGATCGTACATGCCGCCCATCCACATGCCGGCGTGGCCGGTATCGACGACCACGATTGCATCGTCCGGCACGTGTCGGCTCAATTCGCTGCAGATGCGCGCCGGATGGATCGGCACGGCGTCCGATTCAAGCATCGGCTTGTACTTGGCGTACCAGTCGGTACGCAGCGCCGTGATCTCTTTGATCCAGGGCGCGCGCTTAACAGCGCTCGATTTGTCGATTTGACCGAGCATGCGAATGAGCACGCTCTTGGCGTCGCCCAGCACGCTCGCCTGCAATGGATAATTGCGACCCAAAGCTTCTGGCTCGATGTCGATCTGAATGGCCGGCGTGCCGATGCGTGGCGTCGCCCAGAAATGCGTGGTCATGCCACCAGTCTCGGTACCAATGAAGTAGACTAGGTCGGCACTATTCACCGCGCGATTGGCCGATTCCCTTGAATAGGTACCGACCACCCCGACCGAAAGCGGATGCACGCCCGGGATAATGTCTTTGCCATTGAG
>DASRAF010000276.1:0-6206 GCA_035638295.1 Pseudolabrys sp. | reverse complement strand
GACAACATGCAGGCGTTTGCGAACGGGTGGTTCGAGCGACGCCATATGGGAACTCTTTCAGCGCGTGAAGCCGCAGAGCGTATGTGCGGAACCGGGACAATCGTCGGCGTGATTCAGGCGTATCAGGATTGGACCCGTGGAACGTTCGAGCGGATCATGGCCGATGGACTTTCCTGCCAGCAACAAATCTTCGCAGCAACCAGTGCGCTGACATCGCCGCCGCTAGCACCTTCGGTAAGTGAAAAGAAGGAGGAAGAGAACGTGCGATCAGAGGCCAGAGTCCCAACCAGCTCCAAGGCTGCGTGAAGACTGCGTCCGCCCGCTTTACCCCCGAAAGCGGACGTGTGCGGCGCAACTAGGGATGTCCGCTATGGGCCAAAAGCGGACATGTGCAGTGCACAAGCTCACGTCCGCTTTACCCCCGAAGCCGACATGTGCGGTGCAACTAGGGATGTCCGCTTTGGGCCAAAAGCGGACATCGCACCTATTCGATCACCTCGTCTGTAATTAGCAGGACTTCGCGGGTGATCGTCAGTCCCAATTCCTTTGCAGTTTTCAGATTTATGGCCAGCTCAAATTTGGTTGGCTGCTCCACAGGGAGGTTCGACGGGTTAGCTCCATCGAGGATCTTGCGCACGAATGGAGCTGCCGCCCGAAACAGGTCATTCAAGTTTGCGCCATAGGACATAAGGCCTCCGGCTTCGACGAGCTCCCTCGCTTGATACATTGCTGGAAGCCGGTTGTTCGCCGCGAAAGTCAAAATGCGTCTGTACTCGCCAAACAACATCGGGCTGGGCATCAAAATGAAAGCGTCTGGGCGCTCTTTAGTTATCGTCAAAAAAGCGCTGGCGAGCTCTCCGGGACTATCAGCCGGCACAAATTGAAGCTGCATTCCCAAAGTCCGAGCCGCAGTTTCGATCTCCTTCGACATGTTTGCCATTGTGCGCTGGCCGTACGCATGGGGATGCCAGAGGGCAGCCACACGCGAGAGTCTCGGAATGATTTCTTTAAGCAGCTGCAGGCGCTTGGAAACCAACTCCGGTCCAACAAAGGTCGTCCCCGTAATATTACCCCCTGGCCGCGCCAAGCTGGCGACCAGTTCATCACCAACTGGGTCGGCCATCACTGCCGCGACGATGGGGATTGTGTTTGTAGCTTGCTTGGCAGCGACAGCAGCTGGCGTACTCCACGCGACAATGACGTCAACCTTCAGCTCAACCAGCTCGGCCGCCAGACTGGGCAACCTTTCGACAAGCGAGTCCCCGTATCGTACCTCGATCCCTATATTCTGCCCCTCGACATAACCGACCTCGCGCAGCCCGCGGTAGAATGGCTCCAGAATCAGTCCCGAATGTGCGGAGACGCCGGGCATTAACATACCCAGTCGGGGCATTTTCTTCGCTTGGCTAATTGGCTGCTGCTGCGCGGCCGCCGATAGCGGCCACCCAGCCACCGCACCTCCGATTAACGTGATGAACTCACGTCGCCTCATTGTCGCCCCCGAGGCTCAGACGCGCGATGGTAGCAATCAGTTGCGATGCTCGGAAGGGGTTGGCCTCTGCGATGTCGGCTTTGGGTCAAAAGCGGACATCATGGGGTTTCTCGTCGCGAAACTTAGCCGCGCCGCCTCGATTGCGGCGACGTCGATCTTTCTCATACCCATCATCGCTTCAAAGGCGCGCTTTGCTTCAGCGCCCCCGGCCGCCATCGCTTCCATCAGGACACGCGGCGTGATCTGCCACGACACGCCCCACTTGTCTTTGCACCAGCCGCACGCGCTTTCCTGGCCGCCATTGCCGACGATCGCGTTCCAATAGCGATCCGTCTCGGCTTGATCGTCAGTAGCGATCTGAAACGAAAACGCTTCATTATGCTTGAACGCAGGACCGCCGTTGAGGCCGATACAGGAGACGCCAGCAACTTTGAACTCGACCATCAGCACATCTCCCTTCTTGCCGGATGGAAAGTCGCTGGGTGCACGGTGCACGGCGCCCACGGCGCTGTCGGGAAAGGTTTTGGCATAAAATCGGGCGGCGTCCTCGGCATCCTTATCGTACCAGAGACAAATTGTATTCTTGGCCATTGCATGTCCTTTCATTCTGAAGCGCCTGGAATCCATCCACTGGTTAAAATAGGTTGCTAATCGCTGTTCTCCACTGAAAAACGGGGCCATGCACAGCCTGCCGGTGCGCTTCCGGTCAAAAAAGAGATGTACAGTGCGTCTAGCAATGTCCGCTAAGGGCCAGAAGCGGACTGCTTTTTCGCCTCTACATCATACCTTTCGCCGGAGGAAACATCGATGAACACCATACTTTGCCGCGCCGTATTGAGCGCGTTCTTGCTCATCGTCGCACTCACACCGGCTCCGGCGCAGGATTGGCCTTCGCGTAACGTAACAGTTATCGTGCCAGTTCCGGCAGGCGTCGCGAGCGATATCGTCGCGCGCGTGGTCTTCGAGCAGGTTGGAAGACAGGTTGGACATACCTTCGTGGTCGAGAACCGGCCGGGTGCCGGAGGCACTATTGGCGGCAACACGGTCGCCAAGGCCGCGCCCGATGGTCATACCATTTTGGTTTGGGGTTCGATTGCAGCGGCGAACGCGCTTTATACGAAACTGCCCTACGATACGCTTAGGGATTTCACGCCGGTTGCTGCGTTGGGCCAGACGCCGCTGGTCGTGGTCACGGGGGCCGGCCGCTTCAAATCGCTCAGCGAGCTGGTTTCAACAGCGAAAGCCAATCCCGGAAAGCTGAATTATGCGACTGTCGGTGTCGGATCGGCCGCCCACTTCGGCACCGAGCAACTTGCAGTGAGCGCGGGCTTCTCCGCACAGCACGTTCCCTTCAAGGGTGGCGAATGGCTGACGGAGGTCATCGCCGGCCGCCTTGATTTCGCCGTGGCGCCGGTGACGAGCGCGATCGGCTTAATCCGTGACGGCAAGCTCGTCCCACTCGCAATCAGCTCTTCGACGCGTTTCGCTTCACTCCCCAATGTCCCGACAATGGTCGAGGCCGGACTTAAAAGTGACGCGGTGTATCCATTCTACACAGGCGCCTATCTTCCGGCTGAGACTCCGCACGCCATCGCTGAGAAACTGCACGACGAGGTGATGAAGGCGTTGGCATTGCCGGCCGTGCGGGGGCGCCTGGCGGCGGTTAATGTAGATCCGATGCCGATGACACTTGCGGAGTTCGGCTCCTTTTTCAAAAAAGACGTCGCCGCTAACTTGGAGCTGGTAGAAGCAGCGAAAATCCCAAGGCAGTAGCTCTTGGTGCGCATGACAACGCATCGGGGCTGAGCGGTCCATGATACTCGACACGTCCATCACACTGCATCGCCGCGGCGCCGGCCGTTGCCTCGTGCTGCTGCACTGCCTCGGCGTCGATCGGCACTTCTGGGATTTCGTCGCGCCGCTGTCGCGCGAGCTGACGCTCGTCAGTTACGATTTGCCCGGCCATGGCGAATCGCCGGTGCCGAGTGGCCCTTACAACATCGAAGACCTCGCGGCGCAGTTGGCCGGGCTGCTCAAGCGCGATGGCATCGCGCGCGCCCATATCGTCGGTATTTCGCTCGGTGGCTTGATCGCACAGGCATTCGCGGCCACGCATCCGCAAACGGTGGACCGCCTCGTCCTCATCGACACCACCGCCCGTTACACCGAAGAGCTGCGCGCCATGTGGGCGGTGCGCGCCGCCGGGGCGCGCGAGGGCGGCGTCGCCTGCCTAATCGATGGCCTCTTGAAAATCTGGTTTACCCCGCAGTCGATCGCCGACGACACCGCCGCCGTGCGCTACGTGCGCTACGCGCTGCAACGTTCGCCGGGCGAGGGCTACGCGCTCGCCTGCGAGGCGCTCGCCGCTGCCGACCTGCGGCCGCTTGCCGGCAAGATCGCCGCGCCGACGCTGATCGTATGCGGCGACGACGACATCCCGAGCTTCCTCGGCGCGGCGCGCTGGCTCACCGAGAACATCCGCGGCGCGCACCTGGAATGGATAGCCGAGGCCAAGCACGCCTCGGTGATCGAGCGTCCCGACCAGGCGCTCGCGCTGCTGCGCAACTTCCTTCTCGCGTAAAGCTGATCTCAGCGCAGGTGCTTGTTCAAGAAGTCAAGCGACAGCGCCAGCGCGCGGTCGGCCTCCGGCTTGCTGTAGGTCTTGCCGCCCAACCGCGCGAAGGCGTGATCGGCGCCTGGATATTTGTGGATGGTGACCAGTGGATTCGGCGATAGGCGGCGCTGGAGCAATTCATTCACCTCCGCCTGCACCCAGCGGTCCTTCATCGCCATGTGCAGCACGAAAGGCCGGTCCAGGTTCGGTGCCTCGCGGATGTTGTGCTCGATATAGGTGCCGTAATAGGCGACCGCGCAGTCGATGTCGGTGCGGCAGCACATGAGATAGCAGAGCTTGCCGCCGAGACAATAGCCGACCGCGCCCACCTTGCCGTTGCACTCCGGCAACTGTTTGAGATAGGCGCGCGTGTCCTCCATGTCGCGCACGGCGAGGTCGTAATCGAAATCGTAATAGAGATCGAACGCCTTTTCCACGTGTGCGGGGTTCTTGTCTGACAGCTCGACGCCAGGCTCTTGCCGCCAGAAAAGGTCCGGCACGAGGCAGACGAAGCCGGCCTCGGCGAACTGATGCGCGTGATGGCGCATGGTGTCGTTGACGCCCCAGATCTCCATGATGGCGATGATCGCGCCCACGGGCTTGCGGTTCGGAATGGCCAGATAGGCGCCCATCTCCCCGTCGCGCATCTTCACACGGATATTTCTCGTCTGCATGTGACCTCTTAAGCGAGCTTGAGCAGCGCCCGCGCGTTGCCGGAGAAAATCTGTTCGCGCGCGGCCGGCGAGATGTCGAGCGCGTTCACCGCGGCGATGGTGCCGGCGATCAGCCCCCGCCCCTTTTCGGAATCGAACGGCGCGTCGGTCGCGAACAGGCAACGCTCCGTGCCGAAGTAGGCGTGGCCGCAGACGGTCGCGCCGACATCGCCGTTAAGAGCCGTGTCGGCGTAGAGCATTTTGAAGTACTCGCGCGGCGGCTTCTTCAGCCGATCGGCGCCGGGATTGCGATCCAGTGCTCCGAAAAAGATCTGCTTGAAGCCAAGCGCGATGCGACCGGCGAAATACGGGATCATACCGCCCATGTGGTGCGTGATAATCTTCACGCACGGCATCTCGTCGAACAGCCCGGAATAGATCAGCCGCGTCATGCAGGCCGTCGTCTCGTAAGGCCAGCCGAAGGTGAACCAGATTTCATCCTCCGACCCCTGCTCGGTCGCGTAATCGGCGAACTGCGGTCCGCGCATCGGATGCACCCAGACCGGCAGGTCGAGCTCGACCATGCGTTTAAAGATCGGCCGGAATTCCGGCGCGCTGAGCGGCTTGCCGGCGACATTGGTGAACACCTGGATGCCCTTGGCGCCCAGATCTCCCACCGCGCGGTCGATCTCCTTCAGCGTGGCGTCCACGCTGTTTATCGGCAGCGACGCGATAAAGGTTGGAAAGCGCTGCGGATGCCGTCCGCAAATGTCCGCAAGACCGTCATTGGCGAGGCGCGCCAGCTCCGCGGTGCGCTCGGGCGGCCCCAGCAATTCGAGCGGCGGATTGGCGAGCGACAGCACCTGGCTGAAGTCGCCGAACTGATCGAGCAGCTTGAGACGCGCGTCGAGGTCCCACAGCGTGGTCAGCTTGGGAAACGCGGTGGCGGCCGGGTGATCCGGCACCAGTTGCCGCAGCTTCTCGAAGTAAGCCGCCGGCATGAAGTGGTTGAAGATGTCGAGGATCAACTAAAGGCACCCGGTTTCTTGCGCTGAAACCTACGCGGTCTCGCGACGCGCTTTCAAGCCGGTCTCTCACGTGGAGAGACCACCTGCTTGTCAGCAATTTTGCTTCGCGTTTAACTTGACGCAAGCGGCGCCTCGCCTCCGGCTCCCGCTTGCGCGGCCGCACAAAAATCGAGGCTTCAGGGGGGAAGTCCATGTCCGTGTCAGCCATCGACAGCAAATCCGCCGAACTCGTGGGCCGTCTCGATCGTCTGCCGTTCTCGCGCTGGCACAAAAATCTCTTCACCCTCTGCTTCCTCGGCGTGATGTTCGACGCCTGCGACTTCGCGCTGTTCGGCATGGCGCTGCCACCGGTCGCGCGCGAATTCGGGCTCAACCAGGCGCAGGCGGGATTGCTGGCGACCGTAGGCTTGGTCGGCGCG
>DASRAF010000275.1:0-11326 GCA_035638295.1 Pseudolabrys sp. | reverse complement strand
AGCATGCGCCTGACCACCAGGCTGATGCAGCTGGCGTCATGGCTCCTGCTTCACCGCGCGGTCAAAGAAGGCGAGATGTCGCTCGCGCAGGCGAGCAAGGAAAAGACCAAGGTCAAGCTTGCAACGACCGATACGTACGATGCCAGCAACATTGAGCTTCTGCCGGCGACGCTGCGCGGCCTCATCGAGCGATCGCAGAAACTGTACGCAAAGGTTCGGCGCCTCGATGCGACGATATACAATCAAACTGCGGCGGAACGTCAGCCCACGACCGCCAATCCTGTCGAGCGCCAGCTTGGTTTATTGAAAGCGGCTTTCGGCGCAGAGAACGTCTAGCGCCAGTTAGGCGAGAAAGACAAAACCCCCGAGTCATGCGGGGGTTTTCGCGTCTCTATAGAGAGAAGCTTATTTCTTCTCGTCCGTCTTGAGAAAGCCGGAGAACTTTTTCTGGAAGCGCGACAGGCGGCCGCCACGGTCGACGAGCTGCTGTTGGCCGCCGGTCCATGCGGGATGCGACTTCGGGTCAATGTCGAGATGCAGAACGTCACCCTCTTTGCCCCAGGAGGAGCGGGTAGTGAATTCGCTGCCGTCCGTCATCACCACTTTGATGGTGTGGTAGCCAGGATGGATATCTTGTTTCATCGTCAGTTTCCGGGCACGTCAGGCGCGCCAATTTGGGGGCTCTATACAGCAGCTGCTTGCGGGCGGCAAGCCGCCGCAATTGACCACCGTTGGCCTCGCGGGGCATTAAGACTGCGCGAAATGAACTGTTAAGCACAGGTTTTGCATGGGGTTTTCCAGCGACGGGCGGGGGCTCGATGTGGAGAGTGCGCCGCGGCCGGAGGAGCGGTCGAGGCTGAAACTCAAACCGCTCACGCGGCTCGCACCCTATCTCGTGCGCTATCGCGGCCGTGCGCTTGCCGCGTTGATCGCGCTTGTCGTCGCTGCGCTCATCACGCTGGTCGTGCCGGTCGCAGTACGCCGGATGATCGATTTCGGGTTCTCCGACAAGGCGGTGCAGCTGATCGACAGCTATTTTGCGGTCATGATCGGGGTCGTCGCCGTGCTCGCGATCTCGAGTGCGATGCGTTACTACCTGGTCACGACGTTGGGTGAGCGCATCGTGGCCGATCTGCGGTCGGATGTTTTCGCGCACCTGACGCAATTGTCGTCATCATTTTTCGATACGGCCCGTACCGGTGAAATCGTTTCCCGGCTGACCGCGGACACGACGCAGATCAAATCGGCGGTCGGTGCCTCGGTTTCGATCGCATTGCGCAATTTGCTGCTCTTCCTGGGTGGTGCGGCCATGATGGTGGTCACCAGCCCACGCTTGTCCCTGTTCGTGCTTGGGGCGATACCGATCATCGTGCTTCCGCTTGTCGGTTTTGGACGCGCGGTCCGAAAACGCGGGCGTGCTGCGCAAGATACGCTTGCCGAAGCGTCGGGCTATGCCGACGAACTCATCGGCGCCGTTCGTACGCTGCAGGCCTTCACTAACGAAAAACTTGCGCAGTCGCAGTTCTCCGCTGCGGTCGAGGGCGCTTTTGCGGCTGCCCGCGACGCCACAAAAGCGCGCGGCTTGCTCACGGCCGTCGTCATCTTTCTGGTGTTTGCCAGCATCGTGGTTGTGTTGTGGGTCGGCGCACAAGACGTGCTTGCCGGTCACATTACGCCAGGTCGCCTCGGGCAGTTTGTTCTCTACGCCGTGTTCGCAGCCGGGGGTCTCAGCGAGCTAAGCCAGGTCTGGGGAGAGATCGCGCAGGCGTCCGGCGCGGCGGAGCGCCTGTTCGAAATCCTCGATGCCGAGCCGCAGATCAAGGCGCCGTCCCGGCCACTTGTCCTGCCGACGCCTGCCCGTGGCGCCGTCGAATTTAAAGACGTGAGTTTCGAATATCCCAGCCGGCCCAATGCACCGGTTCTCAATCATGTGTCGTTTCGCGTCGCGCCGGGTGAGAAGCTCGCCCTGGTCGGCCCATCGGGCGCCGGCAAGAGCACGGTCTTTCAATTGATCCAGCGGTTCTATGATCCTGTCGCAGGAACTGTCAGTTTCGACGGTGTCAGTATCACTGACGTCGATCCGGCTGCGTTGCGCTCGAGCATCGCGCTTGTGCCGCAGGATGCGGTGATCTTCTGCACCAGTGTAAAAGAAAACATTCGATTTGGCCGACCTGACGCAACCGACGGGGAAATCGAGAAGGCGGCGGCGGCGGCGCACGCGTCCGACTTCATCCGCCGACTTCCGGACGGTTATGAGACCCAGGTCGGCGAGCGCGGCGTCACGTTGTCCGGCGGGCAGCGTCAGCGCATCGCAATCGCTCGTGCCATTTTGCGCGAAGCACCGCTCTTGTTGCTCGACGAGGCGACTTCTTCGCTCGACGCCGAAAGCGAAACGCTGGTCCAGCAGGCGCTCAGTGGACTGATGCGCAATCGTACCAGCATCGTGATCGCTCACAGGCTTGCCACGGTTCAGAACTGCGACCGAATCCTCGTGATCGATCGTGGCCGCATCGTAGAAGAGGGCACGCACGCCTCGCTTGCTTCCTCGGGCGGCCTGTACGCCCGCTTGGCGAAACTTCAGTTCGAGATGGCGGACACTTAGGGGCGCCACGCCATGCGGTTGACTGCGATCCCCGACACGGGATTTTTGTCGTCGCCAACGTAGACAAAGCCGTGCTTGGCGTAGAAGCCGATCGCTCGAAAATTGTCCTTGTTGACGAGCAGATCGAGCCCTGCCGGCGACAGACGCTTGGCCTCGTCGAGCAGAGTAAGCGCGATATCCGAGCCCCAACGTTCGGGCGCGACCACAATCTGATCGAGGTATTTCGTTTTCGGATCTACCGTGACGAACCCGACCAGGGCATCGCCTTGTTCGGCGAGAATGATCTGCGTGCTCGGCACGAGTTCTTTGCGCCAGCGTTCGCGCCACCATGGGACGCGAGCGTTGAAATCGAGATGCGGATAGTGCTTCGCCCAGGTGCGGCGCCAGAGTTCGATCGCGGCGTCCTCATCGGCGGTCGCATACGGGCGGAGGGTGACGTGAGACATCAGCGACGTATCATTCATCTGTCGGACGAATCCCGGCTACCTGTGTCCTGCCTTGTCATTGTATCAAATACGCCGATGCCGGGCACAAGCCCGGCACGAGGGGAGGGCTACCGCTCTGTGAGCTTGAATTCGATGCGGCGATTGCGCTGGTAGGCCTCTTCTGTCTTGCCGAGGTCGATCGGCTGAAATTCGCCAAAGCCGGCGGCGACCAGACGTTGCGGGGAAACGCCCTTCGAGATGAGATACTGCACCACAGCGATGGCGCGCGCGGCCGACAGATCCCAGTTCGACTTGAACGTGCCACCAACGGAGAGTTGGCGCACGTCGGTGTGGCCGTCGACGCGGAGAACCCAGGCAAGGTCAGGCGGAATCTGCTTCTCCAGTTCGACCAGGGCGCCGGCGACCTTGTCGAGCTCGACCCGGCCCTCCGGCTTCAGATCGGCCCTGGCGGTGTCGAAAAACACTTCGGATTGCAGCACGAAACGGTCGCCCACCACACGCACGTCCGCACGGTTGCCAAGGATCTCACGCAGCTTTCCGAAAAAATCGGAACGATAGCGCTTGAGTTCGTTGACTCTCTCGGCCAGCGCGAGATTGAGCCGCTGGCCAAGCTCGGTGATGCGCGTCTGTGATTCCTTGTCTTTCTTTTCGGCGGCGTCGAGCGTCTGCTCGATTGCGGCAAGTTGTCGGCGCAGCGCGGCAATCTGCTGGTTAAGCACTTCGACCTGCGCCAGCGCGCGGGTGGAGATCTTCTTTTCGCCCTCAAGCTGGCCGGCAAGCTCCGACGCCTTGCCCTGCGCGGCGGCCGCACCAGCGCCCGCGCTGTCGGCAGCGCTCTTTAATCGATCGCGCTCGCTTTCGGCGACCGCGAGCGTGGCGCGCAATTGCGCGAGCTGATCTTCAAGCCCGGCCTTGCCCGATTTCTCCAGTCCCAGCAATTCAGTGAGCTGGGCAATCTGCGCATTGAGGCGATTGAGGGCGGTGTCTTTCCCTGCCACTTCCTGCTGAAGATAGAACTGGACAACCACGAATACGGTCAGCAGGAAAATAATACCAAGGATCAGTGTCGACAGCGCGTCGACGAAACCCGGCCAGTAATTCATGCCGCTTTCACCGCGGCGGACTCGTGCCAACGCCATGGAGTTCAACTCAACGGTTAGCGTGCTCGCGCACCATGACCTCAAGGAGCTTCTTGATCTCGCGCTGCTGCGCAGCCTGCGAGTCCACCCAGTCGCGGATCATCTGCTGTTCAGTACGCATATGGTGGACGAGGCCCTGGATCGCCTCGGCGAGATTAGCCATCGCGGTCGAAGCGGACTTGCCGGCCTCGACCTGATCGACGGCGCCACGCAGACGCTCGATCGCGGAACGAACCTCGCCGGTCACGCCGGGCACAGCCGTCGGTTCAGCGGCCTCATCGTAGACGGTGGTGGACAGCCAATCCTCGAGTTCCGTGTAGAAGCGGTTCTGCGCCTGGCTCGATTGCAGATCGAGGAAACCGAGCACGAGCGAGCCGGCGAGGCCGAACAGCGAGGAGGAAAAGGAAATACCCATGCCCGAGAGGGGTGCGGCGAGGCCGTCGCGCAGCGAGTCGAACATCGAACCGGCATCGCCACTTGCCTTCAGACCCTGAATGACATTGCCGACCGAACTAACGGTTTCGATTAGGCCCCAAAAAGTGCCGAGCAGGCCGAGGAAAACGAGGAGCCCGGTCATATACCGGGAAATATCGCGCGCCTCGTCGAGGCGAGTGGCAATCGAGTCGAGAATTCCGCGCATCAATTGCGGGGACATGGCCATGCGTCCGACGCGACTGCCAAGGATCGCTGCCATGGGCGCGAGAAGGACCGGCGGCCGGTCGACCGCCAACCCGGGATCGGCAAGGCGGAAATTATTGACCCACGCGATTTCCGGATAGAGACGCAGCACCTGACGCAACGACAGCACAATTCCGATTGCACCGACGCCGAGGATGAGCGCGTTCAGGCCCGGATTGGCCATGAATGCGACTTCGATCTGCTTGTGCAGCACAAACCCGACCAGACCGACCAGGATGACGAATACCAGCATCCTGATCAGAAAGATGCGGGGAGACGACAGCTTGAGAGGATCGAGTTCTTTGGCCATGAGCTTCGAAATTGGAAATACGTCGACACCGCCCTGTCGAATACTATGGCACAGACCCGTGACAGGGAAAAAGCAGTTGTCGTTGGAACTATGAGGACCGATTAAGCCGCTGATTGAGTTGAAATTGCGGTGGACGTCAGCTTTTGCTGGCCTTTTTCAACACGCTCACCAGCTCTTTTTGCACGGCCTCATTACCGGCGACGATGTGCCCCTTGCTGAAAATATTATCATCGCCATCACAATCGGTTACGAACCCGCCGGCTTCGCGCACCAGGATCACGCCGGCCGCCACGTCCCACGCATTGACGTCGCGTTCCCAGTAGCCGTCGAGCCGCCCTGCCGCGACCCACGCCAGATCGAGGGCGGCCGCGCCAAATCGGCGCAGACCAGCAACATGTTCCTGCATGGCGCCGGTTTCTTTGCGCGACCGCCCGATATCGCCGCGGCCATGATGCGGCAGCCCGCAGGCGATGACCGCATCTGCAAGGCGTTTTCGCGCGGCAACCCGGATGCGCTGGTCATTGAGGAACGCGCCTTTGCCGCGCTCGGCAACGAACATCTCGTCCGTTGCCGGGTTGTAGATCAGCCCTGCCACCACTGTGGATTCGCGCTCGAGCGCAATCGAGATGGCGAACTGCGGAATGCCGTGGAGAAAATTCGTGGTGCCATCGAGCGGATCGACGATCCATGTGTGCGTCTTGTCAGCGCCTTCACGGTGGCCACCTTCCTCGCCGAGAAAGCCGTAACCGGGCCTCGCCTTCATCAATTCCGCGTGCAGGGTTTCCTCCGCACGGCGGTCGGCGGCGGACACGAAATTGCCGGGACCCTTCAATGAAACCTGCAATTTTTCCAGTTCGCCAAAGTCGCGTTTGAGAGCGCGCGCGGCCTTGCGCGCAGCGGCGATCATGACGTTAAGCAGGGCGGAATGCTGCATGGCGCGTGCGGTCTGCCTGTGACGGCACGCGTCGTCAAGGGCGGACGGGCGTTGCGTTCGACAGCCATTTCTTGGCGGCCTTGTCGGCGGCGTCGCGCACATCCGGCGTCTGCTTGCCGGCAAACACGTCGAGATCGGGGTCGCTCGCGCCGGCGGCCTTCGAGATCATGTGCCATTTGAGCGCTTCTGTCGGGTCCGCAGGCAGACCGCGACCGGCCATGAAAATGCGGGCGACGCGATTCTGCGCGACCGCATTGCCGAGATACGCCGCTTTCAGGAATAGCCGTCCGGCCGCTGCCTCGTCTTTCGGTGTGCCGTCCCCGTTGAATTGTGCAATCGCGAACTCGACCATGGCATCGACATTGCCGGCGATGGAGGCCTGCTGCATGAGCCGCATCGCTTTGCTCATGTCTTTCGTCACGCCGCGACCGTTTTTGTACATTGTCGCGAGGGCGTACTGCGCTTCCGGATTACCCCCTTCCGCGGCCACCGTGAACAATTCACCCGCGCGCTTGAAATCCTGCACGAACTGTTCGCCCTGCACATAGAGAAGGCCCAGGTTGTAGGCAGCGCCTGGGTGACCGAGCTTGGCGGCGGACTCGAGAAGCCGCGCCGCCTCCGATAGATCGCGCGCGCCAGCGCGGCCCTGGAAATTGAACATGGCCAGCGCAAACATTGCGTCGCGGTCGCCCTGTGCGGCGGCGAGCTTGTACCACTGCGCGGCCTTTGCATCGTCGCGACCGACGCCAAGCCCCTGCGCGTAGATTTCTCCAAGCAGCGTCATGGCGGCGGGGTCATTCTGCTGAGCGCGCTTGCTCGCCTCATTGAACGCCGTGATGTAGTGGCCGCGCTGGAAGGCGCCGTAGGCGATATCGATGTTGGGCTGACCAGCAGGTGCAGCGACGGTCGGGGCCGGTGTCGCCGGCCACGGCGGTACGTTTTTGGGAGCCTGTGCTCCCGCCGGCATGGCGAGCAAGCTAAGCGCGAGCGCACCGAACGCAACGAAGCCGCGTGTCCGTGCGCTCATGGTGTCGGCTCCGGCAGGCGAAGATCGCGAGCGACAGCGTTCATCGTTGTCGCGATTGAATCCGGCTCACGCCAGAGAAAATCCCCGAGCGCGACGAAATCGGCACCCGCCGCCACCAGCGGCGCTACATCGTCGACCGACCCCGCGAACCCGACGCACGGGACTTCAAAGACTTCCGCCCACCAGGCGACGCGGTCTTCCACCGCCGCCTTTGCGGGACGTTCGCCTCCGGCCAGCGGCTCTCCGAACATCACATAATCTGCACCCTGTTCGGCAACGAGCATTGCATCGTGCCGCGTGACGAGGCCACCTGCACCGACAATGCGTTCAGGCTTGAGATCGGCGACTGCGTTGCTGAATGCCGCAAGTCCGGTCAGATGGGCTCCATCGGCGCCGGCGCGGGCGACGAGATCCGGGCGGCCGTCGAGCAGAAGCGCGGCATCCTTGCTTTGCACGGCAGGCGCCAATGCCTTCGCACAATTGATCAATGTCCGTTCATCGATCTCGGCCCTACGCAAAAGCACCGCCGCGACATCGCCGGCGTCGAGAGCGGCGGTCAATTGGCGAGTGAACCCCGACGGGTCCGCAAGTTGCGGCGTAACGAGATAGAGCCGCGGCGCCGGACGAGGCGCCGCCTGGTTGGGTCGCGAAGCCATGGTGTTCGCATGCTAGCCCAATCCGGCAGAAAATTGACCTGATTGGGGTACTTGGCCGCCGAATCTTCGCGGCTGCGACCCCTACGGCATCGGCACAGGGCCCATGTCCTTCGGCACCTTGTAACCCTTCTGAACTGCCGGACGCGCCGCGATCGTCTCGTACCAGCGCTTCACATTCGGATACTGCTTCAGGTCGATCGTCTGCCATTCGAAACGGGAGATCCATGGCCAGATCGCGATGTCTGCGATGGAGTATTGATCGGCGACGAATTGGCGACCATCGAGCCGGGTGTTAAGCACCTTGTAGAGGCGATGCCCTTCCTTGAGATAACGCTCTTCGGCGTAAGGCGCTTTGCCTTTGTTGTATTTCACGAAGTGGTGCACCTGCCCGAGCATGGGACCGGGCCCGCCCATCTGCCACATCAGCCACTCAATGACGCGATAGCGCGCTTCGCCCGACTTCGGCAGCAGCTTGCCGGTCTTGTCCGCGAGATAGATCAGGATCGCGCCCGACTCCATGAGCGCGATATTGGTGTCGCGATCGACGATTGCCGGAATCCGGTTATTGGGTGCGATCTTGAGAAAACCAGGCGCGAACTGCTCGTCCTTGGAAATATCGATCGGATGAACGGTGTAGGGGAGAGCAAGCTCTTCGAGCGCAATGGACACTTTGCGGCCGTTGGGGGTCGTCCACGTATAAAGGTCGATCACGTTTAAGTCCTTACTTGGATACAAATCAGGGGAACGTCGGGGCGGGCAAATGCGTTGGCAGGGCAGGCTTCTTACAGGAGAAGACCCGGCCGGGTCGACAAGGATTTACAGCAGCGATTGCGACTGATCCCGCACGCAACGGGGTAAACGCGAAAGGCCGTGTCTGACACGGCCTTTCGCATATTTCGTTCACGCCGCTTTTTTCTCCATGTCGGCTTTCCACTGACCCAGGGCGGCGAGTCCGTTCATCTTTGCACGATGGGAAAACGCGCGTTGGGCGGCGGCGACATTTTCTATTTTGCCTTTCCAGGTTGTCTGCGGTGCATGCTGGAGTGCGCGGCCGTACGAGAACGTGAGTTTCCAGGGCAGATTGCCGATCTTGTTCATGGCATCGAGATGGGCGGTCGCCTCTTCGTCGCTCTGCCCGCCGGACAGGAAAGCGATCCCGGGGACGGCCGCCGGTACGCACAATTTGAGAACGGTCACGGTTTTCTCGGCGACTTCCTCGACCGAGGCGCGATTGGCGCACTTTTTCCCGGAGATGACCATGTTCGGCTTGAGCACGATGCCTTCGAGCTGCACGCGCGCTTCGAATAATTCACTGAACACCGCATGCAGGACACGTTCGGTCACCGTGAAGCATCTAGCAATGTCGTGATCGCCATCCATCAACACTTCCGGTTCGACGATCGGAACAATCTGCGCCTCCTGGCAGAGCGCAGCATAACGTGCCAGCGCGTGGGCATTGGCCTTGATGCAGTTGGTTGTCGGAATGCCTTTGCCGATATCGATGACGGCGCGCCATTTAGCGAATCGCGCGCCCTGCTCGTAGTACTTCGGTAATCGGTCGGCGAGTTTGTCGAGGCCGATAGTGACGAGTTCGGCCGGGCAGAACGGAAGCGGCTTTGTGCCTTCGTCCACCTTGATGCCGGGAATTGCGCCCGCCTTCTTGATCAGTTCGACCAACGGCGTGCCATCCTTCGCTTTCTGCCAGATGGTCTCGTCATAGAGGATGACTCCGGAAATGTGTTTCATTCCCTCCGCCGAACGGAAAAGCATCTCGCGATAGTCGCGACGACTGTCTTCAGTTGATTCCACGCCTATCGCGTCGAAACGCTTCTTGATCGTGCCGGAGGATTCGTCGGCTGCGAGAATGCCCCTGCCGGGGGCGACCATGGCCTGTGCGTCCTTGTTCAATTCATCGAGATTCATGCTTTCCTCCATCGCATCCGCAGCAACCCCCCGGATGGCATTGTTCGACTTCATTTTATCCGCAACACCTCGACCCCGGGCAAGCGCTTACCTTCAAGCCATTCGAGAAATGCACCGCCTGCGGCCGAGACGTAGGTCAGCCGATCGGCGACCCCTGCGACATTGAGTGCGGCGACGGTATCGCCACCTCCCGCAACCGAGACAAGTTTGCCGGCCTCGGTCAGTTCCGCAGCTGCTTCCGCAACTTCGATGGTGCCATTGTCGAACGGTTCCACCTCAAAGGCGCCGAAAGGTCCATTCCACACCAGCGTCTTGGCGCGCGCCAGCACGGAAACGACCTGTTCAATGCTGCGCGGGCCGATATCCAGAATCATGTCGGTGCCGCCGACCTTGTCGGCGTCGAGAACGCGCGACGACGCATTCGCCTCAAGCTTCGGCGCCGTCACCACGTCCACAGGAAGAATGATCTCGCGCTTTTCGGACTTGGCCTTGTGCATGATCTCCCGCGCGGTAGGAACAAGGTCTGGTTCGGCAAGCGACTTGCCGACGTTTTTTCCCTGCGCGAGGAGGAATGTGTTCGCCATGGCGCCGCCGATGATCAGCGCATTCACTTTGTCGAGCAGATTGCCGAGCAAATCCAGCTTGGTGGAAACTTTGGCACCGCCGACGATTGCGGTGAGGGGGCGTTGCGGATTTTCAAGCGCATTGGCCAGCGCTTCGAGCTCAGCCTGCATCGTACGTCCGGCGTAAGCGGGCAATTTGTGACCGAGGCCCTCGGTAGACGCGTGTGCGCGGTGTGCGGCTGAAAAGGCGTCATTCACCCAGATATCGCCGAGTTTCGCCAGGGCGGAGACAAACGCAGGATCGTTTTTCTCTTCGCCCGCGTGAAAACGCGTGTTTTCCAGACAGAGGATATCGCCGGGCTTCATTGCAGCGACCGCCTGTTCGGCGATTTCGCCGATGCAGTCATCGGCGAACTTCACCGGCCGCTTGATGATGCGCGACACTTCAGCGGCAACCGGCTTCAAGGACTGTTTCGGGTCGCGTCCCTTCGGTCGGCCGAAATGGGAAAGCAGAATGACCTTGCCGCCTTTGTCGGCGATTTCGGTGATCGCCGGCGCCACACGCTCGATGCGTGTTGAATCGGAGACGACGCCATTCTCAACCGGCACATTGAGATCGACGCGCATCAGGACGCATTTGCCTTTTACGTCGACATGGTCGAGCGTTCTGAACGCAGTCATGACCACCCGCCTGACGCCTGGCCGCTAGAGAAGTTTGCCCATCGCCACGGCGGTGTCCGCCATGCGGTTGGAGAAGCCCCATTCATTGTCGTACCAGGACATCACGCGCACGAGCGTGCCGTTCATGACCTTGGTCTGGTCCATGTGAAACGTGGACGAATGCGGGTCGTGGTTGAAGTCGATCGAGACATTCGGATCGTTGGTATAGGCGAGAATGCCCTTGAGCTGCTGCTCGGAAGCGCGCTTCACCGCGTCGTTGACCTCATCCTTGGACGTCGCCTTCTTCGCGACGATCTTGAGATCGATCACCGAGACATTCGGCGTCGGCACGCGGATGGCGACGCCGTCGAGCCTGCCTTTGAGTTCA